>DASZPH010000038.1:0-207943 GCA_035550375.1 Pirellulales bacterium
CCCTTTCCATCGAAGGCTTCGACGGCTTCGTTACCTCCACCGCCGCTCCGATTGCTTCCGGCTGGAGCGACAAGTTGCCGGGCGGGGCTTGCACCCGCTGGGAAACCAAAACCTTTCATGGCGCACAATGGAAGCACTACCTGGCCCCGACGTACAATCGGGGGCATGGCCAGAAAGCCGCACAGCGACCGCGAGCCAGACAATCCGGGCGTCACGATCGGAACGTGGCTGCTTGTTCTCGCCCCCATGATTTTCGCGGCGGTCGCCATTGCTGCCATCGCGGTCGGCGCTCTTCCGAAGGTCAAGCTCTCATTCTGGATCTTCCTCGGTCTGTTCGTCGCCTTGGTCGTGGCCATCGTGGCGTTTATCGTCCGGTGCGTCCGTCTTTACCTGCGATGGAATCGGGTACCCGACGACGACGACTGACGACTTCTCTCCCTCGTGCCGTGGTATGCTACGGGGCATGGCACGAAGCAAATCGCGTTATCAGGCCGAGAGACGCTTGCGGCGAGAATCGCGTGGACGGCCCGCCGGGAACAAATCTAGGACGATTTCTGGTTTTTGTTTGACGCGCGGCAAAAGGCATCACCACCCGACTGCCTAGCGCTGTGCCGGGATTTTAGGCAGTGCTGTTCTTCGTTCGCATTATGCGCCGCGCGAGCATGCCGCAGGGCACCACCATAAACATGGCCCATGCCATGAGGAGAGCGCCGCCCCGTGGGAGCACAATGGCGAATCCGGCAGCAATCGTGAGTGCCGTCCAGACCAACCAGACGAGATGAAGGAACGAGACCTTTAACCTAGGCTTTCCGAAGTTGGTCGGCGCCTTGTACGGGTTCTCTTCCATGCCCCGCATGATACCACGGCAGGATGGTCTACCTTTGTGCGTTCGCTGGGTTCGCGGGTGCGCGTTGACGCTCTCTCGCTATTTCTTCGCGGAACAAGTAGAGAAAGATCAGGGCCGCGACTATGAGAATCAGGCGAAAGATCCGGAATCCGTTACTACCTCTTGAAGCGGCCATGCCCCCGATTGTAGCGTCGGCGGGGCCGCTGGTGGGCTTCCCCATCTGCGCACCCTAGGGTACTACGGAGAGATCCCAGACCGGTCGCACAATACCTTGAAGACATCCGGCCACAGTGTCCACTCGTAGGACCTCTGTAGGCACCATGAGCCTATGTCCCGTCCACAATTCACCCTTCGAGCGCTGCTGGTCCTGATGTTTGGGGCCTGTTGCTTCTTTGGTGGGATGGCGCTCCAATGGCGCATCGACCATCACCCGCTAGAGGTTCAGGCATCGGCGACCTATGACTCCGATGGCGCCGGCGGCCTTCAATTTGAATTCGTGATCGAAGGGCAAGGGAAGGCGAAGTAGCCCATGCCACGCGCTGGGCGAATCGCATCACTACCGAAGGTGGTCATCGCACTTCGTGACGGTGAGACGGTCGCCCGGCGACCATCTGCTCCAGCGCGGAGCGCCGGAGCCGCTGCGTGAGAAGCCCCTTTAGAACGGCACCAGGACCCCGAGCATGGCGGCGTGCGCCTGCGTGTGCAGCGTGCTGTTGGAGAAGTCGCCGCCCGCCAGAGCGCTGGTGCCGACGGTGCGCGTCGGGCCGAACATGAACTGGTAGGCCATGTTCAAATAGACCTTGTTGATCTTGCGGCTGTAGCCGGCGGTGAAGGTGTTGGTGAGCAGGCCGTCGGTGTAGGGCGAGAGGGTCGCCGTGGCCGCCGGGCTGGCGTGATAGACGTATCCAACACGGAAGATGTTGATCGTGTCGGGCGACCATTGGTATCCCAGCCGCAGCGAGACGGTGTCACGCCAGTTGAGCGGCAGGTGCTGCGCGTTGGCCGGGCCCGCCAGAGCCGCCACGAGCGGGTTCGATGGGTTCGTCAAATTGACGTTTACCTGGTTGAAGGCGTTGTGCCAGTCGTACCAGATCACGTCGACGCCGAGCGTGTGGCGGCGGTTAAAGCGGTGGGCGAAGCCCACGCCAAGCGAGCGCGGCCAAACCAGGTTGGTCGTGGCCGAAAAGCGGCTGTAGATCGGAAAAGGAGCCACGCCAAAGGCGTTCGCGTCCATGCTTCCGCCCATGTGAAATTTGCTCTCGGTGATGTAGGTCAGACCGAGGGTGGTCTTGCTCGTCAGAAGATACTGGAGGCCGAACGAACCCACCGGAGCCACGCCCGTGTTCTGTAAGTCGACGATCGTGGGCGCTCCCCGCAGGGCCCCGCTTTGCAGGTAGAGTGGGCCTTGAATGTTGAGATAGTTGAAGCCGATGCCGATGGTGCCGCCGATCGAGAGCCGGTCGGTCAATTTGTGCGACAGACCGAAGACCACCTTTCCCAAGGCGTCGAACGATTTGTAGAGTTGCGGGCCCGCGAACGAGTTCTGCATGTCGTAGGAGGCGCCGAAGCCGGCGGGTCCGAACGCGCCGATGCCCCACGCCCATTGCTTGTCGCGGCTGCGTTTGATGTAGGCCAGTTCCGGCACCGGCACCGGGCGAATGTGCGACTGTACGTCGTTCGGTTTGGCGTCGGTGTAGTGGACTTGCGGAATGATGGTGTCGACGTCGATGTCGGCGAGGCCGTTACCGGCCACGTTCACCAGCGAGCCGGGGTTGTCGTAAAGAACGGCGCCGTTGTCGGCAAAGCCGATGTTCGTGCCGCCGCGGCCGCCCGAGATGGCGCCTAAGCCGTCACGAACCAGACCGTCCGCGCTGGCGATCCCCGGCAACAGCGCCGTCAGCCCGAACACAACCCCCAGAATCGCTCGACGCTCAAAACGCATGGGAAGCACCCACAATTGAGCGAGCCGGACGAACTGCTCGCTCCGCCGCCATGATCGGGGCACGTTCGAACGTCCAAGCTCAGCACGAGATTAAACTGCTGGGACTATCGTCCCGACATACGACGGAACTTCCCCTTCCGCGGCATCTGCAGAACTTCCGGAATATCCGGCAAAGTCGTGCAGAAAGATCGTTAACCGGCGGCGAGTTTGCCGGTGATAGGGCTCGGACGAAACCCGACAGGGCTTCATTTCGCCAGGCGAGGTCGACGGCGGAGGCGACGGAGCCGAGACCGTGGGAGATTTCCCCGCTTCGACGCCGTGCTTCGGATTCGTGGAGGCCGGCCTATTGCGACAGGTTACGGCCAGAATTCATCATGGATTCTGTTACGTACCGTGCGCTCTGCAGGGCCGCCGCGCGTGGCGGATTACAGCCCATACAACGGAGAAAGCTTGCCCCGCAGATGGGCCAGCAGAGGTTCGTGCGACAAGGGCTCGCCCGTGATCCGCTCGACAAGCTGCGCCGCGGTGTAGCATTGCCCGTGCTGGTGAATCTTGGCCGCCAGCCAGTCGCGCAGCGGTTTGAATTGGCCGATGGTGAAATGTTCGGTCAGGTCTCCCAGTTCGCGGTCGGCCTGCGCAAAGAATTGGGCGGCGTACAGGTTGCCCAGCGAGTAGGTGGGAAAATAACCGAACAGCCCGGCCGACCAGTGAATGTCCTGGAGCACTCCGTCCGCGTCGTTGGGCGGCTCGACTCCCAGATACGAAAGGTACTTTTCCTTCCAGGCGCCAGGCAGATCGGGCACGCGAAGCGCGTCGGATAGCAGGGCCTGCTCCAGTTCGAAGCGGATCAGAATGTGCAGGTTGTAGGTCGCTTCGTCCGACTCGATGCGGATCAGCGACGGCCGGACGGCGTTGATGGCAAAGTAGAAATCGTCGAGCGGCACCTTCCCAAGCGCGTCGGGAAACGTGGTCTGGGCCGAGGGATAGAAATGTTGCCAGAAGGCCCGGTTGCGGCCGACCAGGTTCTCCCACATGCGCGACTGCGACTCGTGGATTCCCATCGACACGGCCTCGCCCGGCGGCAGGCCGAAGAGACCCGGCGGCAACCCCTGGTCGTAGATGCCGTGGCCGGCCTCGTGCAGCGTGCCGAAGAAAGCGCAACTGAAGTTCCGCTCTTCGTAGCGGGTCGTGATGCGGCAGTCGTGCGGACCGGGCGCCGTGCAGAACGGGTGGGCCGTGACGTCCAGCCGCCCCCGCGAAAAGTCGAAGCCGATCTTGCTTGCCACGTCGCGCGAAAAGCCGGCCTGGCTCTCGACGGGATAGCGCCGCTGCAAGATCTCCGTTTTCGGCGCGCGGCCCGAATCGCGGATCTCCGCCACGAGCGGCACCAACTCGTCGCGCAGGGCTCCCAACACGCGGGTCAGGTTGCTGGTGCGTTCGTCGGGCTCGAAATCGTCGAGCAGCGCGTCGTAAGGCGACTCCGTGTAGCCGAGGGCCTGCGCCTGCTCGCGCTTCAGCTCGACGGTCTTCTGCAACAGCGGAGCAAACGAAGCATAATCGTCGGCCTGCCGGGCCGTCTGCCACACCTGCTGCCCCAGCACGGCGGTGCGGGTCAACTCTTCGACGAGCGACTGCGGCAGGCGGGTTTTCTTGTCGTACTGCCGCTTCAACTGGCGGATGGTCGTAGCCGTGTCGCTGGCCGGATCGGCCGCGAGCGGACCGTCGGCCAGCTCCCCCAGCCATTCGCCGAACTGGCGGTCGGTCTGCCGCTGATGAATCATGCCCGCGAGGAGCGTCATCTGCTCGGCGCGAAAGTCGGCGCCGGCCGGCGGCAGAAGACACCGCTCGTCCCATCCCAACAGCGCGTCGATCGACTGCAAGAGGGCCGTCTCGCGTGCGAAACGGCAGAGCTTGTCGTAGGTCGCGTGGTGCGGAGATGTCATCAGTGGCGGAAGTCAACTCCGCGGGCCAGTGTGAATTCGCTAGCCCGTGGGTGGAGTGCGGCGGGACGGCCGGGGCGTAATCGGCTGGGGCTATTTCTTGGCCGCGGTATAGCGCTCGGTGACCGCGGCCCAGTCGACCACGTTCCACCAGGCGGCGAGATAGTCGGCCCGCCGGTTTTGATATTTGAGATAGTAGGCGTGCTCCCAGACGTCGCAGCCCAGAATCGGCGTATGGCCGTGCATCAGGGGGGTGTCCTGGTTCGGCGTGCTCTCGATCACGAGCTTTTTGTTCTTGTCGAGACTCAACCAGGCCCAGCCGCTGCCGAAGCGGGCCAGGCCGGCCTTGCTGAAGGCATCCTTGAAGGCCTCGAAACCGCCCACATCGCTCTTGATCGCGTCGGCCAGCGGTCCGCTCGGCTCACCCCCCGCCTTCGGTCCCATGATCGTCCAGAACATCGAATGATTGGCGTGACCACCGCCGTTATTTCGCACGGCCTGGCGGATGTTTTCGGGCACCTTGTCGATGTTGACGCACAGCGACTCGATACTCTGATTTCCCAGATCGGTGTTGGCGATGGCGTTGTTCAGGTTCGTCACGTAGGCCGCATGGTGCTTGTCGTGATGAATCTCCATCGTCTTGGCGTCGATGTGGGGCTCGAGCGCGTCGAAAGCATACGGCAGAGGTGGCACCGTGTAGGCCATGGTCTTCGTCTCCTGGTCGATTGCAGCTTAAATGGCGTCGCGCTCGCAGCATACCGAATCGAGACTGAACTGGGTAGTGTCCGGCGACGGCCGCAACTTTCGGCGTGCAAGTCTTTGGGCTAAAATGTGTTAGCCGCACATTGTTCGGCTCCTTCGCACCATCGAGCCTCCCGCCTAGGTCTAAAGAAACCCGCCAAGACAACATGGGCATCAAATTCACCTGTCCGGCTTGCGGACGCCCTCTTAATGTCAAGTCGGAGCTGGCGGGAAAGCGGGGACGCTGTCCGAAGTGTCAAGCAAAAATCGACATACCGGCCGAAGGCACGGCGGAGGCCGAACTGCCGGGCCCAGGCACGGCAGCCTCAAGCGAAGCGGGGGCCGGCGGATCGACTTCGCCGAGCGGGCCGAGCGCCGGCCCCACGGTGGCGGCAGCGGGCTCCGCCGGCGGCGCGAGTTCGGTCACGGAGGAAACGAAGGCCTGGCCCGCGGCGCAGCCGGCCGCGGGCGACCCGATCGCCGAGGCGCCGACCCTGCAATGGTACGCCATGCCTCCCGGAGCGACGAACCAATACGGTCCGGCGACGGGCGAAGAGTTTCGCGCCTGGATGCAAGAGGGGCGAATTCCCGCCGACGCCCTCGTCTGGCGGCAAGACTGGCCCGATTGGAAGCGCGCGGGATCGGTCTTTCCACAGCTCGCGACACCGGCGCCGCCAGCCCCGCCCACGGCGGCCGCAGCCTCCACGGCGACGGCGGCCATGCCGACGACGCCCGGCACGACGCCCATCGCGCGGCCGGCCGGCACGCCGGCGCCCATCGCCCCAGCTGCCGTCGCCCAGCCGGCCTTCCCGTTGCCGGGGGCGGCAACCGCCATCATCCCCACGGCACAAGCGTCGACGCCTGTCGCCGAGGGCTTTCCCGTGGTGCCGACCGCGCCCGCCACGACGCGCAGCACCGCCGGCCGCGGCCGCGCCTACCGTCCGCGTTCCAACACGGGTCCGATCCTCGCCATCGTCGTTCTGTTGCTGGCGATGATTCCGCTGACATACTTCGTCTGGAAGGTTGTCAGCGAGCAGATCGTTTCGCCGGCCCCCTCGTCCGCGAGTTCGTCAGACGGCGATGCTGCAGCCGCAGGCACGAACGAGGCCGCTGGCTCAAACGAGCCGGATGAGTAAAATGGCAGCCGCGAGAAGTGCACGCCGAGAACCGTCGACGTCAACACGTTCATGAATGCTGTTCAGCCCGGCCTGAACACACTGCCGTGGTGCCCCGCTCAACGCCGGTCTTTTGGAGCAATAGAAACCATGAAAATCCAGATCGCTTGCACCGTAACGCTGTCCGTCGTTCTTGCCGCGAGCAGTCTCCTTGCTGCCGGCAAAGACTCCAAAGCAGACGACAAAATGCAGCTTGCCGACGGACGGTTTGAGATGACGGTGCCGGACAATTGGCAACGAAAGCAGCCGCGAGTCAACATCATCGAATACGAGTTCGAGGTGCCGGCGTCCACGGGCGACGCCCAACCGGGCCGCATGACGGTGATGGGGGCCGGCGGCAGCGTGGAGGACAACATCAACCGCTGGTACGGCCAGTTCCGTCAACCGGACGATTCGGCGACCTCGAAGGCGGCCAAGGTTGAAAAGAAGGAAATCGCCGGCCAGCAGGTGACGGTCGTGGATGTCGCCGGCACTTATCTCGACAAGCCGGGCGGGCCGTTCGCGGGCGGACCGACCGTCGAACGCGCCGACTATCGCATGGTCGCCGCCATCATCGAGACGACCAAGAAAGGCAAGAAGACCGGCAACTATTTCATCAAGCTGATCGGACCCAAGCAGACGATCGCCGACAACCAAGAGGCCTTTACGAAATTGATCGACAGCCTGAAGGAAAAATAGAGCGAGCTAGAGCGAAATGGCCGTGTGCGATTGGCGGGCGCGCGGTGCCGGGAGGATGGGCTTCGTAGCGATTCGTAGCCCGTCAAGATCGACCTTACGGCGTCGGGCTCCCGCCGCGCCGGGACTCCGCGAACGACCCGTCCAGCAATCGCCCGGAACACTTCGTAGCCCGCCCACCTTGGAGGGAGCCACATGAAGATACAGCAATTCCTCGAACACCACGGCATCGCGAGCAATCCGTTTGCCGACGAAGATGCTCAGACCGATTCCGTGTTCAAGGAACACTGCATCGTGAGCACCCATCATCCCACCTGGGACAAGATTTACGGTGATCCGTCCGAGCCGTCGACCGCCATCGTCTTCGGCGAAAAAGGGGCCGGCAAAACGGCCATGCGCCTGCAGATCGTGCGGCACATCGACGAGCACAACCGCACTCATCCGCACGAACAGCTTTTCGTCATTGAATACGACGACTTCAACCCGTTCCTGGACCGGTTCCGAGACAAGGTAGGGCGGCGTCGCCGCATCGAGCAGGTGCTTTCCCACTGGAAGCTGTGGGATCACATGGACGCCATCCTCTGTCTGGGCGTCACCCAACTCGTCGACCGGGTCCTGGAATCGGAGCCGAGAGGCGGCTCGGCGGATGGGACGCCGCGTCGCCTGGATACCAGCCGCCTCGACCGCTACCAGATGCGAGATCTGCTGCTGCTGGCGGCGATCTACGACCAGTCGCTGGCCGAAACGTTTCGCAAGCGCTGGCAGCGCATTCGTCGCCGGCTCCGCTTTTCGACCTGGCGCACGCGGTGGCCGCTCGCGCTGGGGATCGTGGCCGTGTTGACCGTGTTCGGCTTGATCATCGGCCTGCAAAAATGGGACTGGCTGGCCAGTCCCTGGCCCTACGTGTTTGCGGCAGCCGGCTGGATTCCCTACGCCTGGCGGTGGGCGAAGTGGTTGTGGCGCGCCCGCGGCATGACTCGCCAGCTTCGGGTGGTGAACCACGAGCCGAACCCGTTGCGGCAGGTGCTGATGAACTTTTCCAACGACGAGTTAGCCGGCCAGCCGCTGCCGACCAAGGATCGGACCGACGACCGTTTCGAGCTGCTGGCCAAATTCCAGGGGGTGCTGCGTACGCTCGGCTACTCGGGCATCATCGTGCTGGTCGATCGCGTCGATGAGCCGCACCTGGTCAACGGCTCGCCCGAGCAGATGAAGGCCCTCGTCTGGCCGATGCTCGACAACAAATTCCTCAAGCATCCGGGCATCGGCTTCAAGCTGCTCTTGCCGATCGAACTGTCGTACTTCGCGGATCGTGAGGGGCGCGATTTTTATCAGCGGGCGCGACTCGACAAGCAAAACCTCGTGCCGTCGCTCGGCTGGACCGGCGAGGCGCTTTACGACGTGGCGAACGCCCGCTTGAAGGCCTGCGCAATCAACGGCCACACGCCGTCGCTGCGGACGCTGTTTCAGGAGTCGGTCAGCGAACGTCGGCTGATCGACGCCCTGCGCACGTTGCGCGTGCCCCGGCACCTGTTCAAGTTCTTTCACCGCCTTTTCGTGTCGCACGCCAACGCCTACACGGACGAAAGCCCCTCCTGGCAAATATCCGGTGAGACGTTCGAATCGGTGCTGGCCCTCTACCAGCGCGAGCAAGACGCCTACGACAGGGGCCTGGGCTAAGGGCCTTGGCCGGCGAACGTCGCCCCGTTATTTCACGACCGTCTGTTTCACCACCGTCTATTTCACGACCGTCGTCGTGGTTTCGGCGGTCGCGGGGGTGGTTTGGTTGTTGCTCGTTACCTCGACGCGGGCCACGCCCTTGCCGACCGTGTCGGCCCTCACCACCACGGCGTAGCTGAGCGTCTTGCCGGGAGCGAGCGTCGACGTGGGGGTGAAGCGAATCGTCTTACCGGCCGGCTTGCCGGTTGTGCCTCCTGGAACGCCCGCCGAAAGGGGCGTCATCAGGTCGGGCACCGTCACCACGACCACGACGTTCTGCTCCGCGGTTGAGCCGTTGTTCGCCACGCTGATGCGATACGTGGTCTGCTTGCCGACGGCAACCGGATCTCCTTCCTCGTCAATCGACGGCTGCAACCCGGCCGAGGCGGCGGTAACGCTCAAGCATGATTCGGCCGTCTCGCGGTCGCCTTGATCCGACGTCACCGTGACGCGGTTGCAGATGTTCTCGCCGGCCTCGGTACACTGGCACTCGATCTTGCGTTGAATCGACTCTCCCGGCGCGACGCGGTCGACCCGCCAGATCAGGTCGGCGCCGTCCCATTGGTAGTCTTTCGTGGCCTTGGTCGGTTGCAGCGAGGGGTCGATGTGGTCGGTGATCGTGACGTTGGTCGCGGGCGTCTGACCGTTGTTCGTGACCGTGATCATGAAGCTGGCGATCCCCCCCTCCGCCTGAGTCGCCGGGCCGCTCTTGGTAACCGCCAGATTGGACTGGCCGCCGGCCGCGGCCGCGCCCGGTTCGCCCGCGGTGACGCAGGCCTTCGCGCTGCCCAGAACGCCGGCGGTGCCGTGCACTTCCACGGCGTTGCACTGCCGGCCGGCCTGGACGACGTTAAACGTCACGTCGACGTTGCGTGTCTGGCCGGCCGCCAGGTCGCCCAGGTTGCGCTCGATGACGCGGGTCTGTGTGCCCGGTTGGCTCGCGTGGTCGAGTCCGGCGTCGTAGCGGTCGACGATCACGAGCCCCGTGAGCGCCGACGAGCCCGTGTTGGTGATCTGAACCTGAAACGCGGCCTGCTGGCCGACTTCGGCCTGCGTCGGACCGGTCATGCCGACGCGCAGGCTGGGGGCCAGAATGGTCGTAGCCACGCAATCCTGGGCCGAAAGCTTTTCCGAGGTGCTGACGCTCGCGCAGTTGTTCACCGTGCCCGGGCGGTCGGCCCGAAGCTGCAGCGAGATCGTTCGCGACTCGCCCCCTTGCAGGTCTCCGAGCAGCCACTGTAGCCGTCCGCCGGTCGCCGAGGGCGGAGGCGTGCTGCCGACGAGCGTCATGCCTTCGGCCAGCGTTTGGGTGACCGTCACCTCCTTGGCCGTAAAGTCGCCCGGATTACGGACGTCGATGCGGTAGCTCAGCGTATCCCCCACCAGACCTTGGCCGGGTCCGCTGGCGTCGAGCGAGATGTCAGGAGCGGTCCAGGTCTTTTGCGTCGCCCCATGCCCCACCACGAAGCGGTCGCCCGTGGCGTCGGCCGGACGGACGACCTGGATCGACACCGTGTTCGTTCCCGGCTTCGTGTCGAGCTGGTAGATTTCGGCGCTGGCCTGGCCGAGTTCGTTCGAGGTAACTTCGACCAGCGGGGCGCCGTCGGGGGCGAAGCCGGCGGCCGGACCGCCCGTGATCTCGTATCGCACGCGCCATCCGGCGACCGGCGCGCGCGTGCTGTGGCGCGTGATCGTGGTCGTAAACGTGTGGCGACTGCCGCCGGGGTTGACGGCCGGAGGCGGATAGGCAAATTCGGCGTCGATCCAGTAGATGGTCGAAGTCTGCGTGTGCGAGTCCCACGCCTTGACGCCGGGGGCGTAGGCGGTGACGTAGCTCACTCCTTCCACGGGCGACGTCACGGCGACCCACGCCTGGCCGCGTTCAACCGCCAGGTCGTCCGTGGGCGTGGGAGTGCCGCGCGTCAGGCATAGGTAACTTGAGGACGTCGTGCCGAGCGCGTAGGTGTTGTCGACCTTGCGGGGTCCGGAATAAAAGCCGGCCAGCCAGTCGATCGGCCCGCGGCGGCCGACCGTGAGAAACTGCCCCACGCCCCCCGGCGCGAGCATCCACTCCACGGGTTCCCGCGCGCGCAGATAACCGTCGGGCCCGCAGACGCCCGCAAGAAGAACCACCTCGCACCCGACCGGCGCGGTGATTCTGTTGGGCGTCAACTCGATGCGCACCGGGTCGTGACAGTGGGCCGGAGGCGGCTCGCTGTGTCGTATGACCGGGCCGGCGATGAAGAACCGCTCGCCGCTGGGATCGATCATGGGAACGCGGCCGGAAGCGCACCCGGAAAGCAGGCCGCCCAACGTCGTCAGGCAGACAAGAGCCGCGCGGCGCCCGAGCCTAGGCGCGCAACCGAAGCGCACCTTCGCGGGGGTGGTCGTCGTTGGCCACTCGCCGTCCATGCTCCCACTGACTCCGCCAGAAACAAAAAACGAAAACAGTTCCCCTCTATGGGAAACGTATCATGCGTTCTGGCAACATGGGGAGAATTTTCAACATCGACGTTGCGAACCGGCAACCACCAACCGCTACAAACGAAAAAAGGCCCCCAGACGGAAGCGCCTTGAAAGGCGGCTGCCGCCGGGGGCCGGCGCTGGCTCGTGATGTGTCGGGCTCCAGCTCTCAGCGCACGCTGCCGAACAGGCCGGTGGCGTACCACACTCCGTTGGAGCCCTTCTTCATATCGTAACCGAAACGTTTCTGATTGGAATAAACGGCCTGCCAGTGGCCGGGCGAGTGATGCCAACTATCGACCACATCGACCGCGGCGTCAACCAGACCTTCCTGCGGCCAGCTCTCGGCCACGATTTCCTGGCATTGCAGCCCGAACAGCAGGCGGCTCAGGCGGGGGAATCGCTCCCCCCAACGGTGGTGACCCTGCACGCGAATTCGGGCCTGATAGTTGGAATGGCTCTTGGCCTCGCTGACAAGGGTTGGGTCGATGCTCCCTCGCGTGCTGGCGGGCTTCTCGGGGTGGATGCGCACGGCGAAAACGAGCGTTCGCTGGGTCAGCGTGCCGGGAGGCAGATCGAGCACCACCGCCAGGTGCTCGGGCCGGAAGCGGTAGAACTTGCCGGGAGCAAACGGAAGCGTATTGACCACGTAACCGTAGTGCTCCGTCCCCTCGTGTTCGAAGTCGATGATGGCGATCCCCGGACCGTGGTTCAGCTCCTGGAAGGCGGCATGGTCTAGCAGGCGAACCGCCTCGCCATCGACCGTGATTTTGGCGTCTTGCGGCAGCTTGACCGGCACGTAGCGCTCAAGCAGCTCCCTAACCTTACGGTCGCGGAGCGACACGGCCTCGAACCGCTCGCCAAACTGGCTCTTGGGCGCGCCATGAAACCAGACAAACATCATTTTTTGTTGCGCTTTGGCGACCCGCATGGCGTCGGCATAGTCGGTGTACCAGTCGATCCCCTCGCTGGGGGCTGGCGGGGAACTACTTTCCGGCTCCGCAGCCGTCAGAACGGAGCGGCTGGCGACGATCCACAGGCAGCACAACAAGGCGAATAGAACAGAGCGTGGCATGGCACCTCCTCATGGGCAAAATTCGACCGGGGCATAACCTAAGCCCGGCATCCGTGCACGGCGGCCCTTTAACTGGGAACACCGAGCTGGTTCAAACCGTCGGGGTTTCCGTATGCCCGAGCGGCCCGTTGAGAGACGGACGGCAACGTTGGGCGCTGCCGGCCGGCTCTTAGCACTGAGAAACGCCTCTCGCAGCAGGGGGTGCTGTCGAGAGTCGTCCCAAATCCCGGGGCAAAACGCCGCGATCGACCGTGACGGATGCGTTCAGTTTGCCGACGGGTTGGAGCGGGTTTAACAGGTAAATTAGCTAAAATCAACCCTCCCCAACGCGGGGGACAGCGCCCTGTCCGGCCGATTCCGCCTGGTGGCTGGTATTTCGCTTCCTCACGTGGTATGAAAGCCAGTTTTTGCCTCGCTTTGTTCTAACCCTCTCAAGAGAGACCCTGATGGGCGGAATCATCGGCCGGTCGTCGCGGGACGTTTCCTGGATCGCAACTTGTTTTCTGGCAACGGCTTTCTTTCTCGTTCCGAAGACAGACCAAGCGGCCGATTCCACCCTCGCCGACCTGGCCGACATTGCCCGGACGGCCAAGCCGACGCCAGACGGGGTGGCGGCGCGGGAGTTGAATGCCTCGCGCGAGCGGCTGCGCGAGGCCACCAACCGCCTCGACCAATATCTTCGGTCGGGTGGGGCAAACGGGGCCGCCTGGAAGCGGTACCTGCACTTTCCAGAGTTGCTGGCGGCGGCTCAACCGGGTCCGACCGCCTCCGACGAGGCCCTGGCGAGCCTTTTGAGGCGATTCCGCGCAAACCACGTCGGGCTAGAGCTCCCCGTGTTTCAGCAGGTGGCCGAGGCGCTCGAGCAATACAGGGCGGCGGTCAGACGGCAGGCCGAGCCCGCGGCAACCGACGTTGCCCAGAAGCTGGATGAGCTTGCCACGCGGCTGACGGCCCTCGGCGATCCCGCCCAACCGGAGCAGCTTTCAGAAATCGGGCGGGTCCTGGGTTGGCTCTCAGACCGCGGTGAAAACGCCGAACTGGTGCAACTCGTTCGCCGCCGTCTCTCGCAACCGAATCTGCACGTCTATCTTTCTCAAGAAATGATCGGCGCGGGGAGCCTGCGCGTTATCAAAAACCGTCCCCTGGCGGTGCGCGACTTGATCCTGGGCACGCGCATCTTGGGTTCCGGGCGAACGTCGGGCTGGGCACGCACGCGGTTGCTGCCGGACTCGAGCCGGGGGATGTTTGAAACCAGCGTCGTGGCGACGAATCAGGCGCGAACGGTCGGTTACAACGGGCCGGCTCGCATCGGCAGCGACAGCACCACCCAACTGTTTGCGACCAAGCGATTTTACCTCGACGGCACCGGGTTCCACGTGTGGAGCGCGAAGTCGTCGGCCGAGGCGCACACCCAGGTTTACGGCATCTGGTCGAACAAGCACGGACTGATGGACCGAGTCGTCCGCAAGGTCGCCACCAAACGGCTCGCCCAGCAGCAGCGGCAAGCCGAGCGGATCGCGGCCCGACACGCTGAAGTGCAAATGAACGGCAAGCTCGACGCCGAGGCGAACGCCCAGCTCGGACGAGCGCACGCCGAATTCACCAGCAAGTTTCGCAACCCGCTGCTGCGCATGGCACAGTGGCCCCGCCATCTGCGGGTTAGCACGACCGACAGCCAGTTTCGTTTGACCGCTTTGCACGACGCTCCGGCGCGGCTCGCCTCGGCCATCCGGCCTCCCGCCGTGCCCGACAACGTCGCCATGGTCGTCCAGGTTCACGAGTCGATGGTGAACAACTACGGCGACGGCCTCCTGGCCGGACAGACGATCCGCCAGGAGCAGCTCGACCGGCTCTCGCTTGACCTGTTCGGACGGCGCCCCCCGCAGCTTGCGCACGATGAGGAAAAAGGCCCCTGGTCGATCACTTTCAGCAGCCGCGAGCCGGTGCTGCTGCGCGTCAACGGCGGAAAGGCGTCGCTCACGATCCGGGGCCGCCGCTTCGCTTCGGAACTGCGGACGATCGATACGCCGCTCGACGTGACGGCGCATTACCGCCTGCTGCGCGAAAACAACGCCGCCAAGGCCGTGCGGGAAGGGGAGTTGGAGGTCTACCCAACGGGCTTCGTTCCCGACGGCGGACGAAAGATGAGCCTGCGACAAAGCCGGGACGCCAATTTCGTGCGCCACCGTTTCGACGACTTCTTTACGCCCGAGATCGTTTCTCAGGGGTTGGTCTTGCCAGGGCAGTGGGGGCACGCCGGCCGGTTGGACCTCGTGGAACTCAACGCCGATCAGGGCTGGGTCACGCTCGCCTGGCGGATGGAGGACGGGCAGAAAGAGACGGGTGCCCTCGGCTCGTCGGACGGAGCCTCGCGTCGGGACGATTCAGGCAGAACGGCCGCCCCCTCATCTCCAGCCGGCAAACGTTTGGCATCAAAGACGACCAGAGTCGATGCGAGGCAGTGACCGCCGCTACCTCGCGATGTTCAGGCACAATTTCCGCTACTTCAGATCATGAACCGCTACGTCGAGATTACGTTCGATTGCTTGCCCCTCCGCTCGGTCGGCCGACTGGATATTCCGATCGACGCTTCGCCCAAATTCCGCGAGCGATGCGAGCAGGTGCTGAAAGCCATCTCCGCCCACGGTTCGCACAACACCTATTTTCTCTACAACGCCTCGTGCGTGTATCATCTCACGAATCGCGCCGACTTCGGCATGCTCGAATTCCGCTTCCACGGCACCGCCTTGACCGACGAGACGGACCAGCACACGGCGCGCTGCCATCTTGAAATCGAGCTGGTGAAGGAAACTTGCGACTGGCTAACCGAGCCCATCGTCCAGTGGTTCAAGGAGACGGTGCCGCGGAGCGTGGCCGTCGAATTCGACCGGTACATTGCGGCCGGCGACCTGCAGCAAACGCTCGAGCGGATCGAGCGATTGCGAAGCGAAACCGAGGGCCGCGGCGGTTACGTGGGCATGTATCTCTAAAGGCAGAGAATGCCTTACGCTTCCCGAAGGCGTGCATGGCACGACCATCAACCGGGTTCCTAGCCCGAAGCGCAAGAGCGCAAGCGAGGAGCATCAAGGGAGTTACCTCGCGTGCTTCGGCTTTGTATCAGCGCCGGATTGTTCACCGGCCCCGTAGGCTTGCGCGCAGACTGCGCCAATACTAACCCGAAGCGTCAGCGAGGCTAAGTCGCTCCCTTACCCTTGCTTAGGGGTTGGTGTGCGATGGCTGCGCAATGCGGGAGAGGCTGGTAGGTTTGGTAACAAGCCACGACCGTTCCGATCAAGGAGATTCTTCCAAGTTTGACGATTGTGCCGCCGATAGAAACCTTGCTGGATTTTCCGCCTGCGCTGCGCACCCCGTGGTGGCAGGCAACGCTAACCAAGGTCGCAATCGATGAGCCGTCGACTCCGCTCCTATGTGGCGATCGTTACTTGCGTGGCGACGCTTTTCACCGGGTGTACGCCGAGCAAGCCGGTTTACCTGTTTGATGACAAGGACATGTCGCACTACAAGGGGATGGCGACTGACATCACCTATCCCGATGTCGAGGGCGATCGCATCGACGACGTGGCCAACTCCAAGGCCCCCTTCACGATGTCAAACCCGGAGATCCGCGAAATCTGGGATGTATCGCTGCAAGAGGCGATGCGGACCTGCCTGGCGAACAGCAAGGTGCTGCGTAACTTGGGCGGCCTGCTCTTTACCCCCGGTCTGCCGGCTTCGAACCAGACCATCGCCCCCACCGGCGTGCTCCTGCAGACGCAGGGGCAAAACCAGAACGGCCAGAGCCTCGGCACCGGCCAGACAAGCCAGACGATTTACAACCCGTCAATCCAGGAAACGAACACGGCCAACGGCGTGGAAGCGGCCCTGAGCCAGTTCGATGCCTTCGTCGATTCGCAGATTTACTGGCAGTACAACAGGATTCCGCAAAACCTCTCCTTCGGCCTCGTCTCCCCCGCCGTTTTCAATCAACACCTGGCCCAGCAGGCGGCGGAAATCGGCAAGGTTACGGCAGACGGCTCCCGCGTCTTCTTTCGCGAGAACATCAACTACAACGCCAACAACAATGGAGCCAATCAATACCGTCAGGCCTTTCTGCCCTACTTGGAGACAGAGTTCCGGCATCCGTTGTTGCAAGGTGCCGGCGTGGAGTTCAACCGCATCGCCGGCCCCAACAGCAACAACGGCCTCTTTGCCTCGACCAACCCGGCGAACCTTTCCAGCCAGTCGAACCAGAACCCCAACTTCCTGCCCGGCACGTTCAACGGCGTAGTGCTGGCCCGCATCAACGTCGATATCGCCCTGGCCGACTTCGAGGCGGGCGTGCGAAACATGGTCAGCGACGTTGAGCGTGCCTACTGGGACCTGTACTACAACTACCGCAACCTGAACGCCGTCATGGCCGGCCGCGACAGCGCCCTGCAGACCTGGCGGAAAGTTCACGCCCTTTATGTAACGGGCACGAAAGGGGGCGAGGCCGAGAAGGAAGCCCAAGCCCGCGAGCAGTACTTCCTGTTCCGTGCCCAGGTCGAGAACACGCTGGGCTTGCTCTACACGGCCGAGAGCCGGCTGCGTTACATGATGGGCCTGGCGCCGACCGACGGCCGCCTGATCCGCCCTTCCGACGACCCGACGACCGCCGAGGTGCGTTTCGACTGGAACGACGTGCTCACCGAAGGCCTGACACGCAGCGTCGAACTGCGGCGCCAACGCTGGGTCATCAAGCAAAACGAGCTCAAGCTGATCGCCTCGAAGAACTACCTGATGCCCCGCTTGGATGCCCAGGCGTCGTATCGTTGGTACGGGTTCGGTAACGACCTGGTGAACTACAACGGTGTCGCGTACACCCCGCCCCCCAATTCTCTGCCCAATTCGGGAGCATTCAATACCCTCTGGACCGGGCAGTTCCAAGCCTGGCAGATGGGCATGACCTTCACGATGCCAATCGGTTTTCGCCTGGCCATGTCGGGCGTGCGCAACGCCGAGTTGATCCTCGCGCAGTCGCGGGCCTTCCTCCAGGACCAGGAGTTGGAGCTCTCGCACGTCTTGACCAACTCCATTCGCGACCTGGACCGGAACTACCAGGTGAGCCGCACGACGTTCAACCGCCGCGTGGCGGCCGCAAAACAGGTCGAAGCCGTCAAAGCGGCCTACGAGGTGGGCACCGCCACACTCGACATGCTGCTCGACGCCCAGCGCCGGCTGGCCGACGCCGAAATCGCCTACTACCGGGCGCTCGTCGACTACAACGTGGCCATCCTCCAGGTGCACTACCGCAAGAACTCGCTGCTGGAATACGACGGCATCCATCTGGCGGAAGGTCCCTGGCCCGCCAAGGCCTATTTCGACGCCCGCAAGCGGGCCCGCGAGCGCGACTCCGCCCACTTCATCAACTACGGCTTCACTCGGCCGGACGTGATAAGCCGCGGTTCGATGCCGCAATTCATGAACCAGGCCGGGCAAGCGTTTGACGAAATGCGGGAAGAAGACCAGCCGAACAAAGCAAATCAGACGGGGGACCAGGCGGAACCCATTCCGCCGGGCTCCCCCGCCAACGAACCGGCCAGCCTCCCTTCCCCCGACGAAACAGAACCCGGCATGCCCGGCGACGGCCTGCCGGCCGACGGCGACTTTCGCGATATGCCGTCGGCGACCGATTCCTCCGCGATGGACGAGGAAGACTCGGTGGATTCAGCCGGCGACACGTCGAGTCTGGATGCGCCCGAACCGCCCGAGCCGAGTGACGGTCCGGAACACTCGTCGGTGCAGCTTGTGCCTGCCGACGGCGGCTGGCGCCGAAAAATGCGGTAAGGAACCGACGAAGAATAACGTCGGCATTTGCTTCCCCTGCACGCCCGTTGCCGCTCGAGGCCGGCAACAGTACGATCAGCGAATGCCGGCTGACGATGTGATTTTCCGTGGGAACGTCGTTCTAGCCGATCGCATTCTTCAGCCGGGCGAAGTGCGCGTTGGCGCCGGCCGGATCGTGTCGGTGACTCCCGCCGAGCGACCGCCGATCCGGAGCACGGATCGGATTGTCTCTGTCGACGGTTACCTTGCGCCCGGCTACATCGATCTCCACGTGCACGGCGGGGCGGGGGCCGATTTTATGGACGGCACGCCCGAAGCCGTCGGCCGGGTGCTGGCGGCCCACTTGAAGCACGGCACGACGGGCGTGCTGGCCACCACCACCGCGGCGCGGCACGAACAGATTCTCGCCACGCTCGCCGCTTGCCGGCCGTACTGGCGGCCGGGCCGGTCTCTCGATGAGGCGTCGCTGCCCGGCCACGCGAGACTACTCGGCGTACACCTCTATGGTCCGTACTTTCGCGCCGAGGCGCGAGGCTGTCATCCGGGCGGCCCCATTCGGCCACCCGAAGCGACCGAGTATGAGCCGTACTTTGCCGGCGGCCTCATCGCCACGGCGTCGGTCGCCCCCGAACTGCCGGGCGCGGAGTCGTTTGTGCGAAGCTGCCTGGCTCACGGCGTGCGGGCCTGCGCCGGCCATACCTACGCCACGTTCGACCAGATGGCCGACGCCGTGCGGTGGGGCGTGGGGCACGTCGACCACCTGTTTTGCGCCATGTCTGACCGGGCCAGGCTTCGCCAGGAGCAGACCTATCCCATGCGAGGCGGCGTGTTGGAGGCCGCGCTCTTCTTCGACGAGTTGACCACCGAGGTCATCGCCGACGGCAAGCACCTCTCGGCCGAGTTGCTGTCGCTGGCCCGAAAGATCAAAGGCCCCGATCGCCTGGCGCTGGTAACCGATTGTAACCGGGCGCTCGACATGCCCGACGGCGAATACATCTTCGGGCCTTCAGAGGGAGGTGAACTGTTCGTCCGGCACGACGACGTCGGCCTGATGCCCGACCGTCGGGCGTTGGCTTCCAGCGTGCAGGGGATGGACCACATGGTTCGCGCGTTCGTCGAGCTAACCGGCTGTCCGCTCTGGGAAGCGATTCGCATGGCCTCGCTGACGCCAGCCCGCATCGCCGGCTTCGAGGGCGAATTGGGGAGCATCGAGCCGGGCAAGCGGGCCGACCTGCTGGTCCTCAGCCGCGACCTGCGAGTGCGGGAGGTATATATCGACGGCGCGCGACAAGTCTGAGCGAACCCTTCAGACGGCGACGAACTGCCATGCGAGACTATCAACTTGAGGCGCTCAGTCACGATCCCATCCACGGTTATATCGCGTTCAGCAACCGCGGCGCGGCGGCAGGCGAGGTGGCGGAGCGCGACCTGATCGACCATCCTTGGGTGCAGCGGCTGCGCCAGATCCACCAGCTTCAAACGGCGTGGTGGGTCTTTCCTTCGGCCGAGCACACGCGATTTCAGCACGTGCTCGGCGCCATGCACCTAGCGAGCCGCGCGGTCGAGGCCCTGTATGACAGCCTCGCCCAGGTTTGCCCCGATCTGCCCAGCCGCGGCTACGTCGAAACGCTGATGCGGCTCGCCGCCCTCTTGCACGACGTCGGGCACGGGCCGTTCGGCCATTTCTTCGACGACCATTTTCTCTCGCGATACGGCCTGACCCACGAGACGTTGGGAAGCAAGATCATTCGCGACGAACTGGGCGACCTGTTGCGCGGCGTCCGCCGCAACCCGCATAGCCGGCTTGACGAGGGCGAAGGGATCGATCCCGATCATGTCACCTGCCTGATCACACGGCCCCGTCTCGGCGAGGTTCCTCCACCGCTCTGGCTCCGGCATTTGCGCAGCCTGTTCAGCGGGCTCTACACCGTCGACAACATGGATTTTGTGCTCCGCGACGCCTATATGTCGGGCTACAACACGCGGGCCTTCGATCTGGTGCGGCTGCTGCACTACAGTTTCTTCTCCGAACGCGGGCTTACGGTTCACGCGCGAGGGCTGCCCGAGCTGATCCGTTTCATGGGCGTGCGGGCCGAGTTATTTCGCTCGCTCTACTTTCACCGCACCGTCCGGGCGATCGACCTCGATCTGGCCGATCTGTTTGACGAGAGCCGCGACCTGCTCTTCCGTGGAAATCCGCTCGACCATCTGGGCGAATACCAGGGCTTCACCGAGTGGTCGCTGCTGGTCGACGTGGCCCGTTGGGTGAATTCCGACGACACGAACCGGCGCGAGCTGGGCCGTCGCTGGCAGATGTTGCTAGCGCGCCATGTCCGCTGGAAGATGGCTTGCGAGCGAACGCTCTTTTTTTCGCCCGGCGTGGCCGAATCGAGCAGCCTCTTCAGCGAGCCCCAGTTCGTCGAGCGAGCGCTGCGGGCACAGTTGCCGCCCGATTTGCGCGACCTGCCGCTGCGCGTCGACCTGGCTCGCCTCGTCCATCGTCCGGGAACTCAGGGGCCGGCGGCCGGCCAGAATTTTCTGTTTGATCCTGGCCGTAACGAGATTCGCGAGTTGACGACCAGCGAGCTCTTCCGGCAGTTGCCGCTCGCTTCGCGCATCTGCCGGATTTACGCCCTCAGCCACGAGCACGACGCGACTCTGGCCGCCGCGCTCGATGCGCTGGTCGAGCCGAACGTGGCCGATCAACTCACGAACATGTAGGCGGACGGCGCCGCTCTATCGGTGGCGATACCGGTAGTTCTGCGGATTGAGCCTGTTCTTGTAGTCTTCCAGGGCGTCGTAGATGCCGCCCGTGCCGGGCTTGCCGTGGTACTGAAACGCCTCCAGCCTGTTTCCTGAATAGGCGTGCTCGCCGCCGGGCCGGCGGCTCACGGTGCCGGAAATCACCGAGCTCTGATGGAGGAGGACGTCCTTTTCCAGGTCGTAGCCCACGACGCGGGGACCAGGAGCAAGATCGTTCCAATTACGGGCCACCTTGGCCGAAGCAACCGACGCCTGGGCGAGGAAAACGGCAATCAACGCTGAGCAAAAGAGAGGGCGTGAGTTCATAGATTCTTCGCCGGTGTTCACTTCGTACCCATTTATCCTAGCTTCGTGCTCGCCTCGGTGTCCACGGGTGTGAGAGAGCCGTGTAGTCGCCTGGCGCGCCGGCCGAAGAAAACGGTTTACGGGTGACCCTTTGCTGGTACACTACGCCGGGTCAATAAAGCAACATGCGGGCTGGCTGCGATGAGCGACTTCGACGCCTATACCGACTGGCTGAAGATTTCGGCCAGTCGCCGTCCGCCAACCCATTACGATCTGCTGGGTATCGCCCAGGCTGAGGCTGACGCGGACCGCATCTACCAGGCCGCCATGGATCGGATGGCGATCGTCCGTCGCTATCATCTCGGCGAGCGCGCGGCCGACGCACTGCGGCTGCAGAATGAGATCTCCCGCGCCCTCGATTGCTTGCGAGACCCAAACCAGAAAAGGGCCTACGACGAGCAGTTGATCGGGCGAACCGTCGATGCCACGGCCAGTGTGACGCGCGACGAGCCGATGGTGGCCGGCCAACCGTCGCCGCCCGGTGCGGCGTCCCGCAAATTGCCCAACGAATCGGCCATTTCGGGTCCAGCCGAACCCCCCGGCGCTCGTTTAGTTTCCCGTTTGCAATCGCGGACTCCAAAAGCACCGCCCCCGTCGACTGCCTTCTGGCGGCGGCGATCGTTCGCCGTCTCGGGTGCGGCACTCGTCGTCTTGATCGCTGCCTCGACGGCGTTTTTCGCGCTCAAGTCGCGCGATCGGCGGCTTGCCGAAGGAACTGACTCGCCGCGCCCCCCTTCTCGCGCAGACGCCGCCGCACGCTCTGAGGAATCAGGCGTCGATGACCTCGATGGTGGATCGGCCACCGAGGAAAGGGTGCCCCCGCCGCGAGTGAGCACGATGGCCAGCGTTGGCAAGGCCGATCTGCAAAGATCTGAAGGGGGCGTGCCGCCGCCCGAAATCGCCGACCTGAGTGCGGTCCTGTTTTCGCAGTCGGCGAGCGCAACTCAAGCGAGTAAGGCGGCCGATCAAGACCCGCCCCAGGCCGTCGGGCACGGTTCGCGGCAAGATGCGCCATCGCCAGCGGTCGCTCCTTTCGACGCCGCGCAGGCCAAGCGCCATCAGCAGACCTGGGGCAAATACCTTGGCGTGCCGGTCGAGCAAACCAACTCCATCGACATCAAGCTAACGCTCATCCCACCGGGCGAATTCACGATGGGAAGCCCACAGCCGGAGATCGACGCGCTGGTCGAATCCTTCAACGATCCGAGCTTTCGCGGCCCCACCGCCGACTACATGCTCTCCAAGGCTCGAGACCATTTTCGGAAGGAAGGCCCGCAACACCCCGTGGAACTCACGCAGCCATTTTATCTGGGCACATACGAAGTCACGCAGCAGCAATATCAGGACGTGATGGGAGTCAATCCCTCGGTCTTCTCGCCCCGGGGTGACTTTATGAAAGGACAGGATACCAGCCGGCACCCTGTGGACAAGGTGAGGTGGATCGACGCTGTCGACTTCTGCAACAAGTTGAGTGAGAGGGAGCAGCTTCGCCCGTACTACGGAAAAGAGGTCAAAAACTATCAGCAGGAGGTGTTTGAAGCCGATCGCGTCACGCTTCTGGGAGGAACCGGCTATCGTCTGCCCACGGAGGCGGAGTGGGAGTATGCCTGCCGTGCGGGGACAACCACGCCGTGGTCCTTCGGAAGCGACTGGCAGGATCTGGAACAGAACGCCTGGGTCCGCTCGAACTCGGGTAACAGAACGCATCGCGTCGGTGAAACGCCCGCCAACCCCTTCGGCCTGTTTGACCTTCACGGGAACCTCTGGGAATGGTGCGATCCGATAGACTTGCCCTCGGCAATGCACCAACGTGTTTTGCGGGGCGGCTCGTGGAACGACGTTCCCTCACTGACCCGTGCCGCCTACCGCCGTTACGCGGACCCCACGTCGCTCCAAGAGAATCCGCATTGTGATGGCTTCCGCGTGGCCAGAACGATCACCATGAAAGGTGATGAGTCTTCAACCTCGGTGGCCGGTGATGCGCCGCTCCCGCCGAACGGGACACCGCCCACGCCAGGGCGATGACCCTACAGACCTCGTCAGCCGACCTACCGAGGCTGGGCCCCTCAATCTGCCGCGTGTTGCGGCTATAATGCCATTTTGCGACTGCACTTTGCTCGGTGGTGATGGAAGACTTCTACGATAACCCGCTGATCGGCCGCTACGCCTCGGCCGAAATGTGCCGGCTCTGGGGACCGCAAAGAAAATTCCGCGCCTGGCGGCGGCTGTGGGTGGCGCTGGCCGAGGCCCAGGCCGAGCTCGGCCTGCCGATTCGCCAGGAACAGATTGCCGAGCTTCGCGCGCACGTGGACGATGTCGATCTGGAGCTGGCGGCGAGCTACGAACGAAAGTTGCGGCACGACGTGATGGCCCACGTCCATGCGTATGGCGACGCCTGCCCGTCGGCGCGGGGAATTATTCACTGGGGGGCCACAAGCTGCTACGTGACCGACAACACCGACCTGCTGCTCATGCGGGAGGCGTTGGGGCTGGTGCGCGACCGGCTGGCCCGCGTCGTCGACCGGCTGGCGACCTTCGCCCGGCAGCACCGGTCGCTCGCCTGCCTGGCCTTCACCCATTTTCAGCCCGCCCAGCCGACGACCGTGGGCAAGCGGGCCTGCCTGTGGTCGTACGACCTGGTTCAGGATCTGGCGGAGGTCGAGACCCGAATCGCCGGACTCAAAGCCCGCGGCGCAAAAGGGACGACCGGCACGCAGGCCAGCTTTTTGGAGTTGTTCGGCGGCGATCACGAAAAGGTCCGCCGGCTGGACGAGCTGGTGAGCCGGAAGATCGGTTTTGAATCGAGCTACCCGGTTACCGGGCAGACCTATTCGCGCAAGGTCGATTCGCAAGTTCTCTCGACCCTATCGGGGATCGCCCAAAGCGCGCACAAGGCCGCCACCGATCTGCGCCTTCTGCAGAGCATGAAGGAGATCGAAGAGCCGTTTGAGACCGAGCAGATCGGCTCGTCGGCGATGGCCTACAAGCGCAACCCGATGCGTGCCGAACGGATCTGCGGCCTGGCGAGGTTCGTGGCGAGCCTCGAATCGAGCGCAGGCCAGACGCTGGCCACGCAGTGGTTCGAGCGCACGCTCGACGACAGCGCCAACCGCCGGTTGACCCTACCCCAGGCATTTCTGGCGGTCGACGCCATCCTGCTCCTCTACCAGAACATCGTCTCCGGGCTCGTGGTCTACCCGCAGGTCATCGCCCGGCGGCTGGGCGAAGAGCTTCCGTTTATGGCCACCGAAAACCTCCTGATGGCCGCGGTTGCCCGCGGAGGCGACCGCCAGGAACTGCACGAGCGCATCCGGCGTCACAGCCTGGCGGCGGCGGCGGTGGTCAAGGAACAGGGGGGCAGAAACGACCTGCTCGACCGGCTCAAGCAGGATCCGGCCTTCGCGGGCATCGACTTTCAATCGGCGCTCGATCCCGCGCGGTTCGTCGGGCGCGCGCCGGAGCAGGTGGACGAATTCCTGGCGGAGGTCGTAGGACCGATCCGGGCGAGATACGCCCAGGCGCTGAAGGGGGAAGCCGAGGTGAAGGTGTGACGAACGCCACGGTCTCCCCCCGCTGACGCTCGCCGCGCTAGATCAGATCCAGCGGTCGGGTACGGCGGCGGGCACGATTGCATTCGGCGCAGATGCCGTTGATGATCAACTGATGTCCGAGCACGCGGAACTGGTGTTCGCGCCCCACAGCATCGCGAATCTGCTTGATTTCGTCGCTGGAGAATTCGATCAGTTTGCCGCAGCGCTGGCAGTGCAGGTGGTCGTGCTGGGGGTAGCCGTAGTCGTGTTCGTAAACTTTCCGCCCCTTGAGATCCATCTCACGCAGCAGCCCGGCCTCGACCAGCTCGCCCAGCGTGCGATAGACGGTCGCCCGGCTCACGGCCCGACCCGCTACTTCGCGCAACTGGCCGAGGAGTTCCTCGGCGTCAAAATGGTCGTGGCGGCGGAAAACCTGCTCGACGATCGTGCGCCGCTGCGACGAGCGACGCTTCCCACGGCTCTGCACGAACTCCTCAAACCGCTCCAGCGGAGAGAGAGCCACTTCGACCGTACCGAGGGAAAAATCGTGCGCCATGAAATCGCGGATACGAGCTACAAAATGCCATCTCGCCCGAGAAGGCGTTATGGCACGAACACAACTACCCTATTTTAGGTCTCGAGCGAGGCGAAGCAACCCGTCGCGTATTCGCATATTCAGCCATTCGGCCTTTTGCAACATCCCATCCCCCATTAACTTGCCGACTTCTTGGGTTGCGGGCATTTTCCCGGAGAACCTTCTGGGGGCAGCAACGATGCATGCGCCCGTCGTTGCTCGAGGGCGGGAGACCGCAGATAATGGATTGTCATATCCCGGCCGTGCGGAATCAGGTGGATACTCGTGTCAGATGTTCCTGCCGGCAACTCGGTCGAACCATTGAAGGGACGGCCATCCAGGCCACGACGTCGGTGGCTTGTGGCAGCCGCCGCCGGGCCATTTGTGGCTACGGCGTTTCTCTATGCCGCGGCGTGTTGGCGCGGCGAAGCGGCACTACGGCACGAAGTGCAACAAATTGAACACCGCGGCGAGCCTCTGAGATTCGCCGATCTTGCCCCGTCTAGCGATGACCCCGCGTTGGCACGAGGCAAGAGCATTTCTGCTCTGTTAGATGACGTCCCGGTGGGTGAATGGTCTTTTATCGAGGCAACGAAGGACACGTTGTCTGCCGAACAGCATGCACAACTCATTGAAACGGTCGACAAGAATCTGCGGAGGTGCCGGGCAATCGCCGAAATGGCCAGCGAAGGCAAATGTCGCTTTTCATACGATTTTGCAACAACAGTACCGGGCGCGACGCTCCTCCCCCAGGTCCAGAAGATCTCCGACGTGGCGATCGTGCTTTTCTTTGCCGCTGAACGTTCGCTCGCCGCCTCTAACTATCCGGAGGCGCTTGGCGACATCGACAGGCTTTTTATCATCGCTGAACTTCTGCGCTCGGAACCGTTTTATGTTTCGCAGCTTGTTCGCGTTCGGCTGGCGGGTCAGGGTCTCGATGCATTGCAGTCGCTTGTTGGGCTGGCCGATCTCGAACCCGAACAGGCAGGGCGCCTTGACCGGACGCTTGCAAGCATGGAGCAGGCGTTTCGACTGCGGACGACCGTCCTTGCCGAGCGTTCCGCGGAAATGACCACGCTGGAGAACCTGGGGCAACCGGAAATGGGTGACTATCTGGCGTCGGTTGAGTCAATTTCGAGTATGTCCCCAATCATCCCCTTCGCAAAGACCAAGAATCGCTGGTGGGGCTCGTGGGTTTATCGTCCCCGCCGCTGGTTTGCGCAGGCGATCCTATTGCGCACCGAGAGCCATATCTCTGAAATCATCGACGAACCCGGTCCAGCCGCATCGGCGGAGGTAGAGACGACCTCGCGCGACTTCCACAGCCGCAATGACATACCGGCCGAGGACATGCTCGTGAATCCGGAATCGCCCCGCAAGAAAAGTCTGCTTCACCGGCAGCGTCTTGTCTCAGCGCGCTTAGCCTTGGCTGCTGTTCGCTACCGCAAGAAGCATGGCGCGCTACCGAAATCGCTCGACGAGCTTGATAGCTCACGGGCCGGTCTTCTTTCCGGTAAGCCCCTCCTTTATGAGAAGACGAGCGAGGGATTCGCCATCTATGACGAATTGCCCGAGCAGGGGCGCTTCGAGGTCAAGTTTTCGAATCAAAGGAACGAACGATAGGCGATCTTGGTTGTACTACACTTCGAGGCCGCGGCACGGTAGCGGGCGTCGGTGCGTTGATCGCGATCGTCGCGGGTCTACTTGCCTGGCTCGCCATTACGGTGCGTCAAGATTCGTCGCCCCTGCCGCGACCCGCCGTCAACGCCCCGTTTGTCCGTACTTCGGAAGACGTCGTCGACAAGATGCTGGAACTGGCGGAGCCCAAACCGGACGACCTGCTCTACGATCTTGGTTGCGGAGATGGCCGCATCGTCGTTCGGGCGGCCGAGAAGTATGGCTGCCGGGCCGTCGGCTTCGACATCGACCCGGAGCGCGTGGAAGAGGCGCGCGAAAACGCGCGACGACGCGGGGTCGAGGATCGCGTCACCATCGTCGAGCAGGACGTCTTGAAGCTCGATCTGTCGGCGGCCGACGTAGTGACGCTGTACTTGCTGCCCGGCTTGAACGAAAAGCTGCTGCCGCAGTTGAAGCGGCTCAAGCCGGGTGCGCGGGTCGTGTCGCACGACTTCGGACTGCCCGGCATCGAAACCGCCAAAACCGTGGAACTCACCAACGCCGACGGCGAGAGAACCAAAGTGCTGTATCTCTGGGTCGCGCCGCTGGACGGAACCAAGTAGCGACGCACCTGGTCGGGTCGCCGCGCCTCGCCGCAGCATGATTTCAAACAGCATCATTTCAAGAAGTCGCCCGGAACGGCTTCGCTGCAAGCGCGCGTGCCCAAGCGCTGAAAGATCATACTTTCGGTCGTGTAGCCGCCCGGGCCGTCGGCGGGGATGGTCTGGATGAAATGCACCGAGCCGTCGGCGAAGAGGAAGTTCGACCCTTGCAGGTGCATGCTCGAAAAGTCGTCCATGCCGGCACTGCCGTCGTCGTCCAGGTCGGCGTTGTTCAGGTGCACGTGCGAAAGCACCAGCGCGGGGGCGGGATAGGTCATGCCCGGCACAAGGGGCTGGCACATATTGGCCTTACCCCGCACGAGCGTGCCGCGGTTCATGGCGCCGGCCCAGATGGTGTACTGCTTTGCCCAGGCTTTCTCCCCGATCAGGATGGTGACGCTGGTGCCGTCAAGAATCTCGGCGAACGTGGTTCCGCTGTTGCGGTAGAAGACTCCGCTCCCCCGCGCCCCGAAGACGTCGGAGTCGTCGCTGCCAACGCACGCCGTGTAGCTCATCGGGGCCGCCAGACCGACCGGGTTGCCGCTGACGTCGGGCACCGCGTAAGGGGTTTGCGGCGGAGGCGGAATGTCGGACGGGCAGATGTACGGCGGGATGGTCGTCTGAACCGCGCGGGCGTTCGAT
Source organism: Pirellulales bacterium (assembly GCA_035550375.1). GTDB lineage: Bacteria > Planctomycetota > Planctomycetia > Pirellulales > JAICIG01 > DASSFG01. The sequence goes on from DASZPH010000038.1 coordinate 28,537, forward strand.
GGATGCTCGATCGGCAGGATGAAGCTGATCGCCTCAAACACGGGCCGTTGCTCGACATGCGGCAGGAGAAAGGCCGGCCACCCCCAGCCGGGAGTCGTGTCGGTCGCGCCGTCGACGTACGGCCCGGAGGTGCAGTAGCCGGGAGGAAGATGCTTAAACGTGTCGTGGTAATTGTGGCAGGCAACCCCCATTTGCTTGAGGTTGTTGACGCACTGAGCCCGCCGGGCACTCTCTCTCGCCGCCTGGACGGCGGGCAGTAACAAGGCCACCAAAATGCCCACCACCGCGATCACGACGAGAAGCTCAACGAGCGTGAAAGCCCGGCGAAGCAGGTGGCGGCGCATAACAGAACCCTCCAGGTGAACCCAAGTCTTTGAAAGCGAGCGTGGCTGGCGGGGGCCGGGACGGCCGGGCTGGCGGGCTCAGGGGGCGAGGCGAAGACGCAAATGAGACTTCGTATCACCAACCGAACTGGATTGTATCTGCCGTTGTTCTCGCGTCAACGGCCAAATCTATAATTTATTGACACTGAGTCTCAATAACGATAGCATAATCGCTTCACCGCGGACGCGAGCATGTCACAGGCAAACGAACCACCGGCTCCAAGAGATCCCTCGCAGGATGCAGCATCGCTCGGCCCTGGCCGGGTAGACCGGCCACGGACGCTTTCCTCCGAGGACCTGCTGCGGGGCGCGGTCGAAGTGCTCATCAAACACGGCTCCGACGTCTACCGGCTGCGGCTGACGCGAAGCGGCAAGCTGATCCTGCAAAAATAGGCCGGTTCGGGCCCCTTGTTTCCACGGTTCATCGCCCTTTTACACAGGTTTTACGCGGGACTGACCACGTGGTGACACACGCTTTGGGGGCATCTTATTAGAATTCGAGTGACGCCGACGAAAGCCGGACGCGGCCGACAAGCCGCCGCCTGAATGCAGGCGCCTTCATCAGAAATTTTACGGAGATTCGCGTGTCGCTCACCAATTCAGATAGCAACGAGACGAACCCATTGACGCCACCCGTGTTTGAGACGGCGTCGGCTGGCACCCTTGCAGCTCCGCCTCGACGGCGGCGCAAGAAACGGAAGGCAGGAACGCAAACGCCCGACCGTCGAAAAGCCCGGTCGGGCCAATGGAGCATGGCCCAGCGCTGGCAGAACGGGCTGGACTGGCCGGTCGTAATCTGGATCGTGGCCATTCACCTGGGAATTCTCGCCGCGCCGTTTTTCTTCACCTGGAAAGCCGTAGCCCTGATGGCCCTCTTACACTGGCTGACCGGGGGAATCGGCGTTTGCCTCGGCTACCACCGGCAGCTTACCCACGGCAGCTTTTCCACCTATCGGCCCGTTCGCTTCCTATTAGCGCTGCTGGGCGGCCTTTCCGGCGAAGGATCGGCGGTCTCCTGGGTGGCCAATCACCGCAAGCACCACGTGTTCAGCGATCAGGAGGGAGACCCGCATTCGCCCCGCGATGGAAGCTTCTGGAGCCACATGCTGTGGTTCATGCCGAATTTCGGCGGCGAATACACGAGCGAATTGCAGCGCCGCTATGCGCCTGACTTAGTAAAAGAGCGCGGCATCCAGTGGCTGCACAAGATGTTTTTGCCCTCGCACCTGCTCCTGGGCGTGATGCTGCTCGCCATCGGCTGGCTGGGGTGGAACTGGTACACGGGCGTCTCGTTTGTCGTCTGGGGGATGTTTGTGCGGCTGGTGGGTGTGCTGCATGTCACCTGGTTCGTCAACTCGGCGAGCCACATGTGGGGCTACCGCAACTACGAAACGACCGACGACAGCCGCAACCTATGGTGGGTGGGCCTGCTGGCCTACGGCGAGGGCTGGCACAACAACCACCACGCGTTTCAACGGATGGCCCGCCACGGCCACAAATGGTGGGAAATCGACATGACCTACTGGACCATCCTCGTCATGGAGAAGCTCGGCCTGGCGTGGGACGTGGTGCATGACGTGCCGGCCCGGCAAAAGGTTTTGCAGCAGGAGGGCAGCCGCTGATTAGCGGTTGCAAAACGGACCGGAAATGGTAAATTCACCGACTTAAGTTGTTACAAACCAATTCAGGTAGGAAAAGTCTCAGCAGCCTGAACAGGCCGGTGCCCTTTTTGCAAGAGGTCGCCAAAACACGAGGGTGGGCCGCGAAAGCACGGAGCACCGACCGTTTTTGGATCCTCCAAAAAGAGCACGTGACGCCGGCCAAATCGAAGAATTGCGGTAGCAGATGGCCATAACAAAAGAGCGGAAACAGGCACTTATCGGCGATTTTCGGCGGGCCGACAACGATACGGGCTCGCCAGAAATCCAAATCGCGATCCTTACCAACAGGATCGGCGAGTTGACCGAACACCTGCAAACGCACAAGAAGGACTACGCCAGCCGGCGGGGTCTGTTGATGATGGTCAGTCGCCGCCGCCGTTTGCTGGATTACCTCAAACGGGTCAGTCCGCAGCGTTATCTTGACATCATTCGGCGTCTTGATATCCGCAAGTAGGTATCGGAGGAAGCAGGTCAGGCTCAAAATGCCTTCCGGCGATTGTCGCGGGAAGGAGCGGCTGGGACGCGGAAAAGGAAACAGGAACCAGCCTTGAAAGTACGCGTTGAACGGCAAATTGGGGCAAGCATTTTTTCAATCGAAACGGGGTTCTTCGCCAAGCAGGCAGCCGGAAGCTGCTTCGTGCAATACGGCGAATCGGTGGTGCTCGCGGCGGTAGCGACCGGCGCGGCACGCGAGGGGATCGATTTCTTCCCCCTGACCTGCGACTATCGCGAGCGATCGGCGGCCGCGGGCAAATTTCCCGGCGGCTTTTTGAAGCGCGAAGGCCGCCCCACCACCAAAGAAACGCTCACGAGCCGGTTGATGGATCGGCCGATCCGTCCGCTTTTCCCGGACTGGTTTCACGACGAAGTCCAGATCCAGTCCAACGTCCTGGCGAGCGACAGGCAGAATGACGCCGACGTCCTGGCGATGAACGGCGCCTCGATCGCTCTCGGGCTGTCGCCGCTGCCTTTTCAGGGGCCGGTCGCCTCGGTTCGGTTGGGCCAGATCGGCGGCGAGTTCGTCCCCTTTCCGACCCAGGACGACCTGGAGGAGAGCGACCTCGATCTTATCGTCTCGGGCAACTACGACTCGGTGTTGATGATCGAGGGATTCGCCCGTGAACTACACGAGTCGCGCATGCTGGCGGCCATCGACGAGTGCCACCGGCTGATTCGGGAGCTGTGCGATCTGCAGAACGAACTGTTCCAGAAAGTCGGCGTGCAGAAGAAAGAATACGTCGTCCCGCCGGCGGACGGCACGTTCGACGCCCTCCGCCAGCGGTACTACGACGCTTTCCGCCAGGCCAAGCAGACGACGGGCAAGCAGGCTCGAGCGGAAGCCGTGACCGCCCTCAAACAACGCGTGGTGTCGGAGATGGCGCCCGATCCCACGGCTGCCGGAGCTCCGACCGCCGGCCAGATCGATCATGCGTGGCACGCTCTCGAGGAGCGCGTCGTGCGGGACTTGATCCTGGGTGGCACCCGTCCCGACGGCCGCGGCACCAAGGATCTGCGGCCCATTCATTGCGAGGTCGACGTGCTGCCGCGTGTTCACGGCTCGGCCGTCTTCCAGCGGGGTGAGACGCAGGCGCTGATCACCGTCACGCTCGGGACGAACCGCGACGAGCAGCGCGTCGACGGACTGATCGACGAATATTCAAAGAAATTCATGCTCGACTACTATTTCCCGTCCTACTCGGTCGGCGAAGTGCGGCCGATTCGCGGCCCCGGCCGCCGGGAAATCGGCCACGGCGCGCTGGCCGAGCGGAGCGTGAAGCCGGTGCTTCCCTCGCCCGAAGAGTTTCCTTATACCGTGCGGGTCATCTCCGACATTCTTGAGTCGAACGGCTCCAGTTCGATGGCCAGCGTCTGCGGCGCCACCCTCGGCCTGATGGCGGCGGGCGTTCCCATCTCGAACCCCGTGGCCGGCATCTCGGTGGGACTGGTGAAGGAGACCGACGCCCGTTGGACTCTTCTGACCGACATCATCGGCGACGAAGACCATTTCGGCGACATGGATTTCAAGATCGCCGGAACACAAAACGGCATCACCGGTATCCAGCTCGACCTGAAGATCAAGGGAATCAGCCGCGAGATCATCGAGGCCACGATGAACCAGTCTCGCGAGGCCCGGATCACGATTCTGCGTCACATGTTGTCGACCATTCCGCGCCCCAACGACGAGATTTCGCCTTGGGCGCCCCGCCTCTTGCGCACCACGATCAACCCCGACAAGATCGGCGCCTTGATCGGACCGGGCGGCAAGACGATCCGCGGCATTCAGGAATCGACCGGCGCGGTCATCGAGGTCGAAGACGACGGCACGGTCACCGTGGCCAGCCACGACGCCGAGTCGGCCGCCGCGGCCATGCGCAAAGTCGAAGCCCTGACCGAAACGGTCAAGATCGGCAAGATCTACGAGGGACGCGTCACGAGCGTGAAGGAATTTGGCGCCTTCGTGGAGATTCTGCCCGGCAAGGACGGCCTCTGCCACATCAGCGAGCTCTCGGACGGCTACGTCAACAGCGTCTCCGACGTCTGCAAAGTGGGCGACGAGATGCTGGTGAAGGTGATCGCCATCGACGACCAGGATCGCGTCAAGCTCAGCCGTCGCCAGGCGATGGCCGAAGCCGAGCAGCCGGTCGGCAGCGACGGCGCGGAGTGAGCTTCTGGTCTCTCGTTCCCGCCGGAAGGAACCGCGCGAGAGCCTTGGCGAAGTTGAATCGCGGCTGCGTAAAACGCGGAAGCTGAAGTGAACGGCTTTGCGGTAGTATTCGCACGGTCCGCGCGCCGCGAACTGGAGCGATTACCGGCCGCGACGGTTCGGCGTATTTTTGTTGCAATCCGCGACCTGGTCTGCGCAGCCACGACCGCGTGGATCGCGGAAGCTTGGCGGCAAAGAAGGGGCCTATCGAATTCGCGTCGGCGATGATCGTGTCATTTACGAGATTGACGACGGGGGCACGAGAGGTTCTCGTGACCCGCGTGCGGCATCGCAAAGACGCGTACCATTAGCGCGTTCGCGTCGTTGGCGCTCTTGAAGGCCGTAGCTCGTCGGCCCACCCGCCCCAGAAACGCGGCGAAGAGATCTGCTGATCAGTAAGCCTCGACGGCCGAAACTTTAGCGAATTCGCCGCCGGCGGCCCCTTTTTTCTTCCCGATGTCGGCGTCCGCGGTTTTTCTTCCCTAGGCGGCCGTTTGGCCCTGGCGCACGTACTCGTCAAGCAACCGCAGCACCGATTTGGCGAGAGCGTCCGAGTTGCCGCTCGCCAGCAGCCGGGCGAGATCGTAGGCGGTCAGGTTCGACTCCCGAAAACGGTACATCGTGGCCGTGAAGGCCCGCGAATTGCGAAGTGCCTGGTAGGCCCTGGCGCGCAATCTGAAATCGTCGCCGCACAAACTTCGGCAGTTTTGCAAAATCTCGTCCATTGGGCAGTCTCGGTAGTTCAGGCGAAAGGCGGCGGCAAGTCCGGCGATTCGCTGCTACCAAGGAAGTGCCGCCTCAATCATGCGGCGTTACAAGCCGAGAATATGGAGAGACGGCTCAGCGTGCATAACGGCCAGCAAATAAGCAGGATCGGGCGCCGGTTTTCGGCCATCGCCGTCGAGGTCGCCGCTCGTCGTCTTCAGCGCGGCCCGCGTTGACGCTGAAGCGACCGCCCGGTACAGTCCGCACCCACACGAGTTGCCGTAGCGGCGGCGGCGAAGAGCAAAGAAGGGCGTGTATGTTGTCGCCAATACGGCGCATCGATGCGTATCTGATCGTCTGGATGGTCAGCATCGCATTGCCTTGCGCGGCACTGGAGATCGACCCGCCGGAGTCGCCAACGAGCGGGTCCTGGCCACGCCAAGCGCAGTTCGTCAGCCAGCCGGCGGAAGATTCGCCCGAGCAAGAGTTGCCGGACGAAGAGTTGCCGAATTTTGACAACCAGGTGGCTCCGCCGGAGCAGTGGCTCGAGCCGGCGCAGCCATGCGACTGCGTGCCAGCCGGATCAGCGCAGCCACTCTCCCCAGCACCCGAGAACCTGGGGCCCGTAGGGAAGTTCGTCTGGGACTGGGCGCCCGAAGGGGTGGTTCCCTACTGGGGACGGCGCACGCCCGACTACCGCAAAGATTTCGGCATCGGCGGCCCGCTCACTTCGGGCGGCTGGCGGGCCCAGCCCTTTTCAATCAGCGGCTTTGCCGGAGCGACCAACGGCGGCCCGATTATCCGCAATCACGTCGACGAGTTGCCCAGCGCCTACGCCGGCGTGAATTTCGGCTGGGACTACGATCATTTTTGGGGCATCGAGAAGCGGCTCGGTTTCGGGGCGCTGAACCTCGTTACTCCCTGGCACCAGCGCCTCGACCCCGGCCTGAGCGTCACGGGCGAGTATCGTGTGATGTATTACCCGCTGGGGGACACGCGCTGGCGGCCCTTCGTCACCCTGGGCATCGGCTGGAGCGATTTCTACTTCATCGACGAGTTCAACCATCGGCACATCGACACCCTGCTGCTCTTTCCCTACGGCGTCGGCCTGAAATACTTGTGGAACGACCGCTGGGCCCTGCGCATCGATCTGATCGACGAGTTGACCCTCAGCAGCAATCAAACGTCGACGTTTCATTACGTCGCCCTCACGGCCGGGCTGGAATTCCGCTACGGCAAGCGTTTGATCAACTGGCCCTGGCACCGCAAAGGCCACTAAAGACGGCTGCCGGCTGTTCTTCGTGCAATCGCCGCGGCGAGCCGTTAGACTGATCCTCGCGTCCTCGGGCGCTCCCGTGCCCGTCGCCAGAAAGGGATCCATGCGCCGCCTCGCTCTCGTCATCGTCGCCGTCTGCGCCGCTCGCCCCGTCGGCGCTTTCGACGAAACGCCCGCAAAGATCGAAGAATATCTGTCGGCGTGCGTCGAGGCGGAACAGTTCAACGGCAGCGTGCTGGTCGCCCGAGACAACGAGCAACTGGTCTGCCGTGGGTTCGGCCTGGCGAATTTCGAGCACGAGATACCGAACGGCCCCCAGACCAAGTTCCGCCTTGGATCGGTGACCAAGCAGTTCACCGCGACCGCGATCCTGATCCTGCAAGACCGCGGGAAGCTGACCGTGGACGACCGGATCAGCCAATACATCGACCCCTCGCCCGACACGTGGAAGGACGTGACGATCCACCACCTGCTGAGTCATACCTCGGGCATCCCGAATTTCACGAACTTTCCCGACTATCAGCCGACGATGCGGTTGGCTTCGACGCCAGCGAAGACGATCGACCGATTTCGAGAAAAGCCGCTGGAGTTTGTGCCCGGCGAGAAGTTCGCGTACAGCAATTCCGGCTACATCTTGCTCGGCGCCGTCATTGAGAAGGCGGCCGGGAAGTCCTACGAGGCTTTTTTGCGAGAAGCCATCTTCGAGCCGCTGGGCATGAACGAGACCGGTTACGACCATAACGAAGAGATCGTCCGCGGCCGCGCCGCGGGCTACCAGCGCGGAGCGGACCTGGCCAACGCGGAATTCATCGACATGTCGCTCCCCTACGCCGCGGGTGGGCTCTACTCGACGGTCGGCGACCTGCATCGTTGGCACGAGGCGCTCAGCGGCGGCAAGTTGTTGTCGGAGAAAGGGATGACCGCCATGTTCACCCCCGTCAAGGGCGACTACGCGTATGGTTGGAACGTGCAAAACCGCTCCGGCCACCTCGTGATCGGTCACGGGGGCGGGATCAACGGATTCGCCACGTCGATCCTCCGCATTCCTGACCAGAAGATTTGCGTCATCGTCTTGAGCAACGTCGTCCCGGCCCCTGCGGGCCGCATGGCAAACGACCTGGCCTCGATTCTGCTCGGCCAGCCGTATTCGCCGCCCAAAACCCGTCGTGTAGCGAAGGTCGACCCCAAGATCTATGACGAGTTGGAGGGCAGGTACGAGCTGGCGCCGAACTTTATCCTGACCGTCAGCCGCAAGGACGACCGCTTGCTCACGCAGGCCACCGGCCAGCCGGAGGTTGAAGTTTTTCCGGAATCGGAAAACGAGTTTTTCTTGCGGGTCGTCGACGCCCAGCTTACCTTCGTCCGTGACAAAGAGGGACAGGTAACGCACCTGATCTTGCACCAGGGCGGGCGCGACATCGAGGGCAAGCGACTTGCCGCCGAGTCGGCCTCGGCGAAGTAGACAGTCCACCACAGCACTCTCCACCGGGTTCCAGCCGTGCAGCGACTCATTTCCACCCTCCAGGCGGTCACGATTGTTTTTACGATTTGCTCGCCAGCTATCGCCGAGCCGCTGGTTGTCGATGTGTGGCCGGGTAAGACGCCCGGCGATGTCGGCATCGCGGCTGAGGAGACGAGCCGCACGTATCAATCCGAGATCATCGCTGGCCCCACCCGCCTCATCACCAACGTCAGCCGGCCGACGCTCACCATCTACCGACCGGGCGACAACAACACCGGCACGGCCATGATCATCTGTCCGGGAGGCGGATACCACGACCTGTTCTGGGAGTTGGAAGGCGAAGAGGTCGCGGCCTGGCTCAACTCGCTCGGTATGACGGGCGTCATCCTCAAGTATCGCGTGCCGCGGCGTCCGGGCGACGTCAAGGGTGAACCGCCCCTCGGGCCGCTGCTCGATGCCCAGCGCGCGGTGAGCCTCGTGCGCAGCCGGGCTGCGGAATGGGGGATCGACCCGAAGCGGATCGGGATGATCGGCTTCTCGGCGGGCGGGCACCTGGCCCTGGCCACGGCCACCCGTTTCGAGCGGCGCACCTACGAGCCGATCGACGCCGTCGACGAGGTGAGTTGCCGGCCCGACTTCGCCGTGCTTTGCTACTCGGGTTACCTGAAGGCCAAAGACAAGGACGAGACTGCCGCCGGCATCCAGGTGCCCGGCGGCACGCCGCCGATCCTGCTGGCGCACGCCACGGACGACACGATCAGCGACGCCGAGCACAGCGTCTTCATGTACCTGGCGTTGAAGCGCGCGGGCGTCCCGACGGAGCTTCACATCTTCGGCAGCGGCAATCACGATTTCGGCGTGCGACAAAATGAGAAGCTCCCCTCGGCATGGACGCAGCTCTGCGTGCGCTGGCTCGGCAGCCTGGGGCTGCTCGCGAAGTCGGCCGCCGCATCGAATGCCGCCGCACCCAACGCCTCACCGGCCAACGCCCCATCGCCCGACGACATCCGCGAATTGAAGCTCAAGGATTGGGCACCCAAGCCGATGCTGGTGGTCAAGCAAACGACCGTCGAACGGCCAAAAGTCGCGGCCATCGACGTTCACAATCACCTGGGCGCCGGCAAACAGTTTCTCACCGCCGATCGCGTCGGCCGGTATTTGCAGGAGATGAACGAGGCGGGCGTGGCGACGGTCGTCAACCTGGACGGAGGTTGGGGAGAGCAACTCAAGGAAACGCTCTCCGCACTCGACGAAGCGCACCCGGGACGTTTCCTGACGTTTGCGCAGATCAATTTCGACGGCATCGACGACGACGGCTGGACCGACCGCGAAACGGCCCAGTTAGAAAGGAGCTTTCAGGCGGGCGCCAAGGGACTCAAATTCCACAAATCGCTGGGCCTGGGGCATCGCTACAAGGACGGCCGCTTGATGCCGGCCGACGACCCGAAGTTGGGGCCGGTTTTTGAGCTCTGCGCCAAATACAAACGGCCCGTGATGATCCATACGGCTGATCCGGCCGCCTTCTTCACGCCCCTCGACCGGTTTAACGAGCGCTGGCACGAGCTCAACGAGCACCCAAACTGGCTCTTTTACGGCGAGCGGTTTCCCGCCCGCGCGGAGCTGCTCAAACAATTCACGAACGTGGTGGCGGCGCACCCGAACACGACGTTCATCGGCGCACATTTCGGGAACAACGCCGAAGATCTGGCCACGGTCGGCAAATGGCTCGACGCCTACCCGAACCTTTACATCGACATCGACGCCCGCATCTCCGAACTGGGCCGGCAGCCCTACACGGCCCGGCGATTCTTGATTAAGTATCGCGACCGGGTCCTTTTCGGCACCGACACCACCCCGCGCCGCGAAGCCTATCGAACTTATTACCGATTTTTAGAGACTGACGACGAATACTTCGATTGCGCCGCCAGCCATCACCTGCAGGGGTTTTGGATGATCTACGGGATTTCTCTCCCCGACGACGTGCTGGGGAGCGTTTATCGCAAGAACGCCGAGCGGGTGTTGTTTGACGCATCCAAGACAGCAGGCGTCGCGTCCGCGGATGCTCTCCTCACGCGGGCACTTGATTAACTCCCGCGGCTCGAATCGGGTGAACCAGCCAGCGTCATCGGCTGTCCGTTTAGTGACCTCCGCTGGCACACCGGGGACACCGATGCGCATTCCCATCAACGAGACGCTCTGCTTGACCGAAGTCAGGCCCACCGATAAAGGTGCCTTCGTCGAACATCTCAACGACCGTGAGATCTATGAGCGGACACTGCGGATACCTTTCCCTTATACCGAGGCCGACGCCGACAAGTTCTTAGAAATCACGCGCTCGGCGACCGAGCAATACGGCGACCTGGTCCACTTTGCCATCCGCCAGACAGACGGGGCCTTGATCGGCGCCTGCGGATTCGACGGGCTCGTTCCGGGGCACCGGGCTGAGCTTGGTTATTGGTTGGGGCGGCCGTTTTGGGGCCGCGGCATTATGACGGCAACCGTCGCCGCCGCGCGTGACTATGCGCTCGACCGATGGAAGCTCGTGCGGATCACCGCGCATGTCTTTTCTTTCAATGCGGCCTCCGCCCGGGTCCTGGCGAAGAACGCCTTTGTGTGCGAAGGGGTACACCGCAAACAGTTTCTCAAGGACGGCCGGTTCCTCGACGACGCGACTTACGCCTACGTACGATGAGATCGTGCGATCCGCGCTCAGGTGGCAGTTGTTCTTGTTAACCCGATCCCATCGAAATCAGGGTGCACGTGACCAGGCCGTTGTTCAGACCGTGCGCCATCATGGCGGGCAGCAGGGTGCCCCGCCATTCGCGCGCCAGGGTGAAACCCAGGGCGAGCCCCATCAGCGGCGGTACGGCGATCAAACCCTGCGGATGGATGGCGGCGAAGACGAAGCTCGTCGTCAGCCCGCTCGCCAGCACGCTGCCGACGTAACGCAGACGTCCCGTGGCGTCGCGCAGGTGCCGGTAAAGCACGCCGCGAAATAGGGTCTCCTCCATCAGCGGCGCCATGACGCTGGCGAGAAAAACTACCTCTACTTTTGCCCACCCGTTCCCCGCCAACAACCAGTCGACGGCCGGGTGATAGGGTATCCGACCGGAACTCAATTCGCCGCCTTCGGCGTTGAACAGCGAGTGCGTAAGCGCGAAAAGGGCCAAGAAGATGACCACCCCGACGATCGCCAGCGGGATGGCGGCCAGGTAAGCGACGGGGCCAAGCAGCAGTTCGACAAACGGCTTGCGGCCCAGGTGCAGACCGACTTCTTGGCGCACAGTCCGCCAGGGGATGCCTCGCATCACCGGCCAGCCGAGCGCCGCCAGGCTGAGGAGCATGACCGCGCCCGACAGCAGGATCTGGTTGCGCTCGATAGGTAACAGGCGGGTCAGATAACTCAATGCGACGTAGCCGACGATCCAGACGGCGAAAGTCTCCGCGTAGATTCCGCCGTGCTGGGTCGCCGGAGGCAGCGCCCGCGACGAGGGTCGGACGAGCAGCAGCAGCACGATCGTTGCCAGTGCGACGACTCCCGCCAGGATCATGAGCAGTCCAATGCCAAAGCAGGCAATCGCTCGAACAACGGTGCCATGCGCCTCCTTCAGCAGTTCGTCGCGCTCTTGCCGGTCGGGCGTGTCGGCCGGATGCAAAGCCAGGCGACCGGTCCATCCCAGCCGCTCAACGAGCCTTTGCCGGTCGGCTGGGCTGATCGAAGGAAGTGTCGTCTTGCCTTGCGCCGCGTCGTCGTACAGTCGGGCCAGCGAGTTGACCGCCTCTCGATCCTCCTGGCGCGCGTCTTTTTCGCGGAGCGAATCCTCGATGTCTTCCAGCTTTTCGGCGGCGCCCCTGGGGCCTTGCAACTCGCCGACCAGGACGAGGTTGCGCAACCGCTGTTCAATCGGTCCGCGGTCGACCGGCGCCGCCGCGAGCCACTCGGTCTCTTTCTGCGGAAACATCTTCGCCGCGCCGGCGAGGTAGCGTGCCTGCCAATCGCCGACGACCGATTGAAGCCGGGCGGTCTGGTTGGGGGGAATTTCGACACGGCTGCGCTGCACCGCGATCCAGGTTGCCACGGCGGCAATCACTCCCCAAGCGATCCACGGATGACCACGGGGAATGGAGGGTTGATCCGGCGGCCCGAAAACGTCGGAATGCTCAGGGTGGAACATCGCGGTGCGGGTTTGTGCCTTGCTAAAGCGGGCATCTTCAGGCGGAACCGAACATGAACAAGGTCGGCAGGCCAGAAGTCGTATCATAACGCGGCCGGAGCGGGGTGTATAATTCAGCGGCCACGAATGGGATAAGCACACCGTTGCAGAAAAAGGCGATGGCTCAAACTTCAACCGAATCCCGCGACTCGACTGCCGGCAAAACGGACGGCCAAGAGCGCAACCGGCGCCCGTCGGAAGGGTCGCCGCGCCCGGCTCCGCCGAGCACGGTCCCGCCACGACGACGGCGGCACATCTGGCCGTGGTTCCTGCTGCTTGTGGTTCTTGCCGGGACGGCAGGTGCGGGCGTGTGGTACTACGAGTTTCGCCGGCCGCCGCGAGATGAGAGCCGGCTGGCTCTGGAAGGAAATATCGACGTCCGGCAGGTCATGCTGTCGTTCAAGGTCGACGGCCGCATCGAGACGCTCGCCGTCGACGAGGGGGACTCCGTTAACCCCGGGCAGGTGCTGGCGACGCTCGACAAACGGTATTTCGACGACGAGCTGCGCCTGGCTCAGGCCCGGCGCGACGCCCAGCAAGCGACGCTCTCGCGGTTGGAGCATGGCTCGCGCCCGGAAGAGATCGCCCAGGCCGCGGCACAGGTGGCCGAGCGGCAGGCGGCGATGGAAAACGCCAAGCTGCTCTACAACCGCGAAAAAGCCCTCGTCGACCGCGGCGCCGTCTCGCGAACCGAGTTCGACAACGCGAAGGCCAGCCTTGACGAGGCCGAGGCCAGGCTGAAATCGGCGCAGGAGACGCTGCGCCTGGCCGAGTTGGGGCCGCGTCAGGAAGATATCGACGCCGCCCGTGCCCAGTTGGCGGCCGAAGAAGCGACCCTCAGCCAGGCCCAGCGGCGGCTCTCCGACGCCGACTTGATCGCCCCCGGTCCGGGCAAGATTCTCACCCGCGCCCAGGAGCGCGGCGCCATCGTCTCGTCGGGCGAACCGATCTTCACGCTCACGCTCACTTCGCCCGTCTGGGTGCGAACCTACGTCAACGAGCGCGACCTGGGCCGGATTCGGCCCGGCATGCAGGCACAAGTCACGACGGACAGCGCGCCTGACAAGCCTTACGCCGGTCACATCGGGTTCATCTCGCCCACGGCCGAATTCACCCCCAAGACCGTCGAGACCCGCGAGCTGCGCACCGACCTGGTCTACCGCCTGCGCGTGATCGTCGACAACGACGACGGCATGCTGAGACAAGGAATGCCGGTCACCGTAACGCTCGATTTGGATAAAGGGGACAGGTCCAATTATTGACGCTGGCGGCACCGCGAAGGTAAGCTGTTGCGATGCCTAGAACCGCACGTTTAGCACCAGGCGGGATGATCTTCCACGTTCTGAACCGCGGCGTGGGAAGAATGCGGCTGTTTCTCAAGGACGCCGACTTCGAGGCGTTCGAGGGAATGATGGCCCAGACCCTCGAGACGCGACCGATGCGGATTCTGGCGTATTGCCTCATGTCAAACCACTGGCACATGGTGCTGTGGCCGCAGCGCGACGGCGATCTGGGCGCTTTTATGCAGAAGCTTACGATCACCCACGCGCGCAACTGGCAAGTGCACCGCCGCCGCGTGGGCTACGGCCACCTCTACCAAGGCCGATACAAATCGTTTCCGATCGAGAGCGACGAGCACTTCTACCAGGTGGCTCGCTACGTCGAGCGGAATCCCCTGCGTGCCAAGATGGTCCGCCGCGCAGACGACTGGCGATTCAGCAGCCTGTGGCGCCGCCGGCACGGCACGGCCGAATTGCGGGCCATGCTCGGCGAGTGGCCGGTGCGGCGGCCGCGTTCCTGGTTACAATACATCAATCAACCGCAGAACGAAGCGGAGTTGAAGGCGATCCGACTGAGCGTCGAACGAGGGCAGCCTTACGGCGACGAGGAGTGGGCCCGCGCCACGGCGGCGCGGCTCGGCCTGGAATCAACCTTCCGCCCGCGTGGCCGCCCGAAAAAGAACGTTACGGAGCCATAAATGGACCTGTCCCCTTTATCTTTGTTTGCGGTCGTGTTCCTGGCCGGCACGATGATGGCCGCCGCCGATGACGAAGTCGATCAGCCAGCAAAAGAGCATGCGGCGAAGCAACGGCTGGAGCTGATGCAGTCGCTGATTGCCGACATTCGAGTCTCGGCCCCGAACGCGGAACCGGAGGGAATCGCCAAGTTCAGCAACCGGCCGGTGCTCAGATACAGCGACCAGACGCGGGCCCTGTTCGGCACGCGCCACCTCCTCGACGCAAGCGTCTGGCGGCTGGGTGAACGGGGGCGTCCGCTGGCCCTGGTCACGCTGGAGATTTATCCGCTACGCGCCGGTGAAGGAAAAGCATCCTACGAATTCATCTCGCTCAGCCCGTCAGAGGTCCGCATGCAGTTGCCGACGGGAGCAAAGTGGACCGCCGCTCACACCGAACTGAAAATGGAGCCGCTCGCCGACGGCCCACGGCCGGCCGATTCGCCGACGGCTCGGCTTGTGCAAATGAGGCAGCTTGCTCGTCGTTTCTCGGTTCGCGAAGACGTGGAAGAGAACAAGGTCGAATGTCGGCTCCTCTCTCAGCCGATCGACCGCTACGCGGATGACACCGAGAAAGCCGAAACCGTTATCAAGGACGGCGCGATATTTGTCTTCGCCAACGGAACGAACCCGGAAGCGGGCCTGGTCTTAGAATGCTCCGACAAGAACTGGTCTTTCGGACTCTTCCGGTTGTCGTCGGCCGCGGTTTTCGCCGAACTCGACGGCAAGCCGTGCTTCGAGGCGCCAGCGATGGGCGGCTATCCCTATTCCCTCTCCGCACCGTATACCGCCACCGATCGCGTCATCAAACTCGCCGAGTGATGCCCCGCTTCGTCGTCTTACGGCATGACGTTCCCGGCGGCGCAGAGATGCTCACGGGCGGCCGCGCGCTTCACTGGGACATTATGCTCGAAACCGGCACCGTATTGCGCACCTGGGCGCTGGCCGAACCGCCCCAACCGGCAGGCATGAGCTGTTTCGCAGAGAGGCTTGCCGACCATCGTCTGCTCTACCTCGACTATGAAGGAGAGGTTTCCGGCGGCCGGGGAACCGTTTCGCGCCTCGATGCGGGAGATTACACGGCGATTGGCAACGACGAATCGGCGGTCGTCGTTAAGGTAAACGGCAGCCTACTCAAAGGGACGGCGACGCTTTCTCGATGCGCCCCAGGCGATCAGCGCTGGCGGTTCGCTTTCGTCTCGGAGGGGACGGCGGCCAGCGGCTTGTCGTGCCCGTCGACGGCCGGCGACCCGTCCGATTCTCGCGGCACGGTGTAGCCCGCGACAAAGACCTCGTTGTCGCCGAGTCGAAGTTTCTCCAGCCGGTAAAAAACCCTGTCGTCGGACGGGTGCAAGCGGATCACGGCTACCGGGTCGCCGTCGGCCTGCAGCCAGCTCAGTTGCACCTTGGCGTCGGTTGCCGCCCGCGTCACGCCCTCCAGAACGTTCCCCAGCGGCAACGGGAAGGCGCCGGCGCGTGCGTGGCTGAGCCGCACCTTGAGCACGTTCGACTCGTTCACAAACAGCTCGGCCTTCAAGGACACGACCGTCTCCACGTTCCCCTTCAGGTAGCGGCAGCCGAAGAGGATACCGTCGGGACCGACCGTCACCCTGGGGTCGGCGACGTAGTCGGGCAAGAGTCCGGGAAAGGTCTCGTCGAGTTGGGTCGCCAGCCAGCCGTTGATCTGCTCGGTGGTGAAGATGGCCTGCCACTGCCCCTCTTTCTGTACATTGCTGGCCAGGGCGGCCGCGCTCTCCAGCAGGCGGTCGCTGGCCTCGCGGTGCGCCTCCGGCGGCACGGCCACCGCGGCGGCGTAAAAAGGAGGGACGCGCCGGGCGGCCCAGTATCCCCAGGCGAGCAGTCCCAGCCCCAGGGCGAATAGCCCACCGGTTGCCCAGACTGCCAGGCGGCGGTTCATGGTGACCCTCGGCGGAAAGATTCTTGTCTTTTCTTGCGGCAAAAACAGGGCGGCCGAGATGAGGTGAAAAACGAAGGTGCTTGGCCGCAGACGACGAAGCCCGGTGATGGTAGGCGCGCCCGTCGGCGGGGTCAATGCCGGTTGTCCGGTTGCAAGCGGACGCGCGCCGCTCGCCCGACAAGATGCTGGCGTAGCGTCGATTGCCGCATTCCTCTATTATCCGCCGCGTTTCGCCAGGGAGGACGGACGTGAATACGATCAAGACGGTCTTTCTTGCGGCGCTGTTGTCGGCCGCCGCCTATGGCGTGTACGTCGGCGTTACCGGTGCGCCGCCCAACTTCGGGGTCCGCCGCAAAGTCAAAGATTGGGAGACGGTCGCCTCGGACTCCTACAGCGAAAGCGAGTCGGACTCCGCGACGTCGGCTCCTCGGGTGAGCGAAGACCCGTTGGCGGGTGAGGATTTTCCCCCGGCGCCGGGAGCAGACCCGCCGATGATGCCGGACGGGCCGGCGGCGAATTCTGTTCTGCCGGCCGGCGGCGACCTGCCCCCGGATCGTTACGCCTCCAATCACTCGTATCCCTCGATGCGACCCTCGCCCCCCCACGATACCGCGCCTCCGACGACGGCCGATGCCTCGCCACCCACCGGCGCGTACCCACATGACCGTTACGCGAGCGACCGCTACCCGGCCGAAGGCGCCGGGGGCAGCCCCTATCGTTCGCCCGGCGAGGCGCCTGAGGGGCCGGCCGACGCCGACACTCCCAACCACGACATCCATGCGGAGTACGCCGCACTGATGCAATCGGCGCAGGGCCTTCTGGCTCAGGATCGGCTCGCTGAGGCCCTGGTCGAATTGACCGATATGTACGGCGTCCCGGGGCTGACTCCCGAGGAAGACGCTCAATTGACCGACCTCCTCGACCGTCTGGCGGGCACGGTGATCTACTCGCGGCGGCACCTGCTGGAGCGCGCCTACGAGGTGCAGCCGGGCGATACGCTGGAGAGGATTGCCGACACCTACGAGGTACCCTGGCAGTTGCTGGCCAACATCAACGGCATTCGCGATCCCAGGTGGGTGAAGCCGGGCGACCAACTCAAGGTGGTCCGCGGACCGTTCAACGCGCACATCGACCCAGACCGGTTCCGCCTGGTGCTCTCCGTCGGCGGCCGATACGCCGGACAGTTTCCGATCGGAATCGGTGAAGACCGAACGATACCCGAAGGCGAGTTCGAGGTGCAGAAGAAGATCTTCAACCCCATCTATTACGGTCAGCCGGTGATCGACAAGGACGACCCGAATAACCCCCTGGGTGAATGCGCTCTCGAACTGGGAGAAGGCCTCTGCATCCACGGAACGAACGACCCCAGCAGCATCGGCAGGGCCGGCTCGCGCGGCTGTATCCGCATGGGCGACCGCGATATTAAAGACGTGTCCGAAATCCTCTCGGCCCGCACCGACCGGACGGCCGGCTCGAAAGTGATTATCAAGCGGATGGCGTCAAGATAGTGAGGGGTGACGAACGCCGCGTCTCGATCGGTGCAGGCGTCTTCCGCCGATTCTCGGATAGGCTCGTTCGCTCTCCCCGTGGGGAGAGGGGATATATGGTGGGCGGGCAGGTGGGTATGATTTCAAGCACTTTCATGCCCTCCAACCCCGTGCTCTGGTATGTACGACAAGAACGCCCTGATTTCTCTCGTCCGCGAAAAGGCCCTTAAATTTGGCGATTTCACGCTCGCTTCGGGCAAGAAGGCAAAGTACTACCTTGACGGAAAGCAAGTGACCCTCGACTCGCACGGCGCGCGCCTGCTGGGCGAAGGGATTCTGGATTTGCTGGCGGGCGACATGCCGCGGGCCGTGGGCGGAATGTCGATCGGCGCCGACCCGATCACGGCCGCCGTCGTTACGATGGCCGGGGTTCGCGGTTTGCCGCTCGTGGGCTTTATGGTCCGCAAAGAAGCCAAGGGGCACGGCACGCAGCGATACATCGAAGGGCCGGTGAAGCCAGGAGACCGGGTGGCCATCGTCGAGGACGTGGTGACGACGGGCGGTTCCTCGCTGGCGGCTATCGAGCGGGCCAATGAATTCGGCCTGATCGTGACGCGCGTGATCGCCATCATCGACCGCATGGAAGGGGGAGCGGAGGCTTTCGCCGACCGCGGCTATCCGTTCAGCAGCCTGCTCACGATCGCCGATTTCGGCATCTCCCCTCCCTCTCCCTCCGGGTGAGGGCGGCCGGAATCAAAACGCAGGTCTCCACCGCCCATCGCCGCTGCAACCGAAAATGGAAACGTCCCTTCATCGCGAACTCAAACGCCGTTACGCCGATCCCGATGACCTGCGTGTCGAGGTGCGGCATGGCCGCTATCGCATCGATGCGGTGTGCGGCGCTGAGCTGGTCGAGGTCCAGCACGGTTCGCTGGCCGCGATTCGCGGCAAGATCCGCGCCTTGTTAAACGATCACCGCGTGCGCGTGGTCAAGCCGATCGTGGCCAGCAAACTGCTCGTCAAGCGGTCGCGTGAGCGGGGAAGAATCGTCTCTCGGCGGTTGAGTCCGAAACGCCAGACGATGCTGGCGCTGTTCGACGAGCTGGTCTATTTCACGAGCGTGTTTCCGCACGCCCGGCTGACGCTGGAGGTCGTGCTGGTCGACATCGAGGAGTGGCGTTATCCGGGCCACGGCCGCAGGCGGCGCTGGCGGGTCGACGATCACGTGGTCGAAGATCAGAAGCTGTCTGCCGTGATCGAGCGTCGTCTGTTAACGACGGCCGCCGATCTGCGAGCACTCGTCGATTGCGAACTGCCCGGCGAGTTCCACACGGCCGATCTTGCCGCGGCGCTCGGCGTGCCGCGGCACGTCGCACAGCGGATCGCCTATTGCCTGCGCGAGACGGGCGCGGCGCGGGTGGTGGGGAAGCGTGGCAACGCGCACCTCTACGAGTGGCCGGCGCGGGCGCGACGGAGTCGCCTCGCCGCGTAAGTGCCGCGAACGCGAAACGGGGGCCAGTTTTTCGCGCGGTTTGCAGCTAACCGTCTTTCGCCGGGCGGGCGGCCGTGAATAATAGCCGTATGGCACGCCGCGCTCTTCGCAAACTCGATCCGTCACTCGATCTGACAGGCTGGCTGCGCACGTTTGAGGACCTGCCCACGCCCTGGAACCCAGCGGCGATATTTGGCCGTCTTGCACCGCTGGAAGTCGAGGTGGGGACCGGCAAAGGCCTGTTTCTGGCGGCGGCCGCGGAGACAACGCCGCAGCACGACTTCCTGGGCATCGAAGTGTCGCGAAAGTACGCTCACTACGCGGCGGGACGGCTGGCGAAACGCGGCCTGACGAACGCCTGCCTCGTGCACGGCGACGCCTTACAGGTTTTTCGCGAGCGCCTGCCCGACGCCTCGCTGGCGGCGGTTCACGTTTACTTTCCCGACCCTTGGTGGAAAGCACGTCACAAGAAACGGCGCGTGATGAACGCGGCTTTCGTGAGCGACATCGAGCGCACGCTGGTTCCGGGCGGGCGGCTGCATTTCTGGACCGACGTCGAGGAATACTTTGAGACGACGGTCGAACTGGTCAAGCAGGCGACACGCCTCGAAGGGCCGCTGGCCGTGCCCGAACGCCAGGCGCAACACGATCTCGATTATCGCACTCATTTCGAGCGTCGCACGCGCCTCTCGGGGGAAGCGGTCTACCGCGCCGAGTTCATGCGCGCCTAGGTAGTGCTTCCACCAGCCGCCACGCCGACGCTAGAATATCGGCAACCGAACTTGGCAAGCGCGGTGATAAGTGGTACAAGCTGGCCAGCGTCTGGAGTACCGGACCATGCGACGGCTGATTGCCCTCCTGATCGTCGCCCTCTGCCTAGCAACCTCCGGATGCGAATCGGTCCAGGACTTCTTCGGTGCATCGGACTCGAATGCAGCCGACGAGCAAGACATCTATCACGCCAAGACGGGCCGTTACGCGACTTCCAACTGACCGTAGCCTTCTGTCCCTCCTGCCGTGCTACACTACCGGGCATGGCCGAACGCTTCCAATTCTCGATTCGCGCCGTGTTGGTCGCCACCGTTGCCGTGGCTGCTGCGTTCGCGATGGCTCGCGCCGGTCAGTCATGGCAAATGGCGCTGGCTATGAGCGCCCTTGCGATGTCTCTCCATTGGATTCTCGCGCCACGAAACAGGGCTGCCTAAAATCACGGCACAGCTCTAGCCCGTCCGTTTTGGTCGAAAGGCGCTTTTTTCCTGACACTCGCGCCAAATGGAAGCACTATCCGCGCCTAGCCGCCTTTGACTCTTTGCGCCGCATCGGCCAGAATCGGGCTCCGAACCTTTCGCAAAGCACGTCAACCGTCATGGTACAAGACTCGCGAGTTCTGCGCCCTCCGGCAGAAACGCAGTATGCCGACGAGCTCGCCGCGTTGGCCAAAGCGGATCGCGATCCGCGCCCCCAGGGCTGGAAGCTGTCGCCGCGTGCCGTCCGGAGCTTCATCTGCGGCGGCAAGAAGCCGGCGATCGAGCGAAAATTCTTCGGCGACGACGTGCTGGTCGAGCGGGCCATCGTCGGCCTGGCGGGCAACCGCCGCTTGCTGCTCGTGGGCGAGCCGGGGACGGCCAAGTCGATGCTCTCCGAACTGCTGGCCGCGGCCATTTCGGGCTGTTCGACGAACACGATCCAGGGAACCGCCGGCACGACCGAAGACCAGATCAAATACTCCTGGAACTACGCCCTGCTCTTGGCCGAGGGGCCGTCGCCCAAGGCGCTCGTGCCCGGCGCTCTCTACGTCGGAATGAGCCAGGGGGTGCTGGTGCGGTTTGAAGAGATCACTCGCTGCCCGCCAGAGATTCAGGATACGCTGGTGAGTGTTCTTTCCGACAAGCTGATGACCGTACCCGAGCTGCACGGCGAGGGACGCGTGCTGCTGGCCCGGCCGGGCTTTAACGTCGTCGCCACGGCCAATATTCGCGACCGCGGCGTGCACGAAATGTCGAGCGCCCTGAAACGGCGTTTCAACTTCGAGACCGTCCACCCGATCGGCGAACTTCAGCAGGAGGTGAACCTGGTGTCGATCGAGTGCCAGCGGCTGTTGGCCGAGTCGGCGGTCGAGGTGGCGATCGATCGCGAAGTCATCGAATTGCTCGTCACGACGTTCCAGGAGCTGCGGGCGGGCGTCACGGCCGAGGGGGTGCAAATCGAGCGGCCGACGACCGTCATGTCGACCGCTGAGGCGGTCTCCGTCGGATTGCAAGCCGGCCTCGACGCGTTCTATTACGGCCAACGCCGGCTCACACCCGAGTTCATCGGCCGGCACCTGGCCGGCTCGGCCATCAAAGACAACCCCGATGACCTGAAGAAGCTCAAGCACTATTTCGACGTCGTCGTCCGCGAGCGCGGCAAGACCAAGGGTGGCGTGTGGGAGAGTTTTTTGAAGTCCCGCAAATATCTGCGCTGAAGCGGTCAGTCGACCTGTCGGGGCGGGTGGTGTACTTTCCCGTGCGGCACCACAGCCCGGCGTGCGCCTGGCACGTGAGGCGTCTCGTACAGCAACTGCGTCCCGACGCCTTGCTTATCGAGGGGCCGCGCGACGCCTCACCCCTCGCCCCGTTGCTGGTTCACGCCGAGACGCGAATGCCGGTGGCCATCTACGCCACGTTTGTGGAGCGGCGCCCCGAAGAGCCGGTCGAACGGCATGCGGCCTATTATCCGTTGTGCGATTTCTCGCCCGAGCTGGCGGCCATCCGTGCGGCCGCCGAGTTGGGCATTCCGGCGAGCTTCATCGACCTGACCTTCGCCGAGATGGTGCGGGCCAGGCAACAGCCTTGGCCGGCCCAAGCCGGTAACTTGCAATCCGAGCGACTCCTCACGCACGGCCATTTCCTGAACGAAATCTGCGGCCGGGCCGGAGCCCGCGACGCCGACGACCTGTGGGACACGCTCTACGAAGTCGACTACGAGCGGCTCACGACCGAGCAGTTCATGTCGAACGTGCTGGCCTACTGCACGCTCGCGCGGCTCAGCTACAGCGAAGCCGAACTCGCCGCCGAAGGCTGTCTGGCCCGCGAAGCCGCCATGGCCGCCGCGATCGAGAACACCGAAGGGAAAGTACTCGTCGTCACGGGCGGCTTTCACACGGTCGCGCTGCCGGATACGAAGGGCGCCTTGCCGCCGCACCTCGCGGTTCGGGCCGAAGACGCGAACGTGACGCTGATGCGCTACGGGTTTGAGCAGCTCGACCGCTTGAACGGCTACGCCAGCGGCATGCCGTCGCCGGAGTTTTATCAGCGACACTGGGAGGGGCGCGACGTGGCGGAGTTGCTCGTCGAGTTGGCGCGGCAGTGCCGAAAGAAGAGCCTGCCCGTCTCCACAGCCGATTCGGTGGCGGCGCTGGCCCAGGTTCGCAACCTGGCCGCGCTCCGCCGTCATCCACGCCCGTCGCGGGAGGATCTGCTGGATGGCGTCCGCTCCGTGTTCATCAAAGGGGCCGACGACGCGGAGGGGCTTCCGGTGCTGGCCCTGGCCCGCAAACTGCTGGCCGGAGACCGCGTGGGAAACGTTCCGCTCGAAGCCGGGCTGCCGCCCCTGGTGCACGACTTCCGACAAACCGCGCTGCGGCTCAAGTTAAAACTCGACTCCGTCGAGGCGACCGAGACGACGCTCGACCTTTATCGCAAAAGCGGGCACCGCGAAACGAGCCGCTTTCTGCACCGGCTGACGTTCCTGGAAGTTCCCTTTGCCCGCTGGGTGCGCGGTCCCGACTTCGTGCGCGGCGAGAAGCTCGATCGCATCCAGGAGGTCTGGAACTACCACTGGTCGCCGCAGACCGAATCGACGCTCATCGAGAGGTCGCTCTACGGTTCGACCGTGGAAGAGGCCGCGGTGAATCGCTTGCTGGAACACTTTGAGAGCGCCGAACGGGCCGGCCAGGGACGGCGAGCCGACGTGGCGACCGAGTTGGTACTGCACGCTTGTCGGATGGGATTGCACCGGCACACGCAGGACCTGCTCGACCGCCTGCACGGGCTGATCGCCGAAGACGCCGCCTTCGACTCGTTGGTGCAGTCGCTCGAAAACCTCCTGCTGCTCGGCGTGTCGCGGGAGCCGCTCGAAGCCCATCACCTGACCGGCGTCGACGAGTTGGCCGGGGCTGCCTACGACCGTGCCTGCTACTTGCTGCCCGAACTTGCCAACGCCAGCGAAGAACAAGAAGCGAAACTCCTCGACGCCCTGAACAGCTTTCATCAGGCGGTGCGCACGCTGGGCGACACGTCCGAGCGGCAAGAACTACGCTGGCAGGGGCTGGCGCAGCTTGCCGATGGCGGCCAGGGGCTGGCTTCTCTGCGCGGCAGCGCCACGGGCCTTTTGCACGGCGACGGCCATTGGGGCGACGCCGACCTCGTCCGTCGCTTACGCGGACACCTGCTGGGCTCGAAAGGGGACGGGAGCGAAGCGACGGATTTCTTGCGCGGCTTGTTGCGGGCCGCGCGGCACGTGCTGTGGCAAGTGCCCGGCGTCCTCGATGCCATCAACGAGTTGCTCAAGCAGTGGAGCGAAGATCAATTCGTCAAGCTGCTGCCGATGTTGCGGCTGGCCCTCTCGGATCTGACGCCCCAAGAATGCGACCGCGTCGCCCGCGAGGTAGCCAGCCTGTTGGAAGTCGACCGGCTCTCCGCGCCGATGTTGTTTGACGTTGGGGCCGACGAGATGCTGCGGGGCGTGGAAGTGAATCGCCGCGTGCACGCGTCTTTGGTGGCCGACGGATTGGAAACCTGGGAATAGCGCGGGCGAAGCACCCGTTCCGAATCCTCTTATGAGCCCAACCGATCCCTCACCCGAATTGGTCCGCTGGCGGCTCGTCCTGGGCCGATTCGCCGAACCCCGCTTGCCGTGCGGATTCGGCAGCACGGGACGTACTGGCCAAGGCGACGGCAAAGAGCAAGGTTCGCCAGGTGCCGGAAACCGCGGCGGCCGTGGTCAAAGTTCCGGCGGCGGGCCAGGGCCGGGCGGTGGAAGCGGGCCGGGCCAAGGAAACAGGCCAGGGCAAGGCGACCAAGGCGGCGGGCTCGGCGCGGGCCGCTACGGACAAATGGACCGCGTGCTCGACTACCTCTACGGCCGCGAGTACCAGGGGCGCGGCGTTCGGCAAGAAGGCGACTCGCGACAGGGGGGTAGCCAGGAAAGCGTTTTCACCATTCCGGATTGGATTCGCGAAGTCCGCGAGCTGTTTCCCGCCGACACGGCCGAAATTATCCAGCGGCACGCTCTCGATCGCTACGGCATGACCGAACTGGTCACCGATGCCGAAGTGCTCGCCAAACTCGAACCCAGCTATGAATTGCTCAAGACCGTCCTATCGTTCAAGGGGCTGATGAAGGGCGACGTGCTCGAGGTCGCCCGACGTGTCGTGCGGCAAGTTGTCGAGGAACTGCGACGCAGATTGGCCAGGGAGGTGCGGCAGCAGCTCTGGGGCAAGCTCAACAAGCAGCGCCGCAGCCGCCTCAAGGTGGCCAAAAACCTCGATTTCCGCCGCACGATCCGGGCCAACCTCAAACACTACAACCGCGATCGCCGAGCGTTGGTGCTGGAGACCCTGCACTTTTTTTCGCGCGTCGAGCATCATCTCCCCTGGCACATCATCATGGCCGTGGACTGCAGCGGCTCGATGCTCGACTCGGTGATCTACAGCGCCGTGATGGCCGGCATCTTCAAGGGCCTGCCTTCCCTGCGCGTGAGCCTGCTGGCCTTCGACACGGGCATCGTCGATCTCTCGGATCAGATCGACGACCCGACCGAGCTCTTGATGTCGGTCCAGTTGGGGGGCGGCACGAACATCGGCGGGGCGCTCGGCCATTGCGAAACGCTGGTGCGCTACCCCAGCCGGACCATCGTCATCGTGGTCACCGACTTTTTCGAAGGAAGCCCCCCGGAAATCATGCTGGCGTCGATCAAGCGGCTGCGGGAGTCGGGGGTGCGGGTGCTCGGCCTGGCGGCGCTGGACCGCACGGCTCAGCCTTGCTATGACCGACAGATGGCCGAACGATGCGTGGCCGCCGGCGCGGAGGTGGCGGCGCTGACACCTCAAAGACTGGCCCAATGGCTGAGCACGGTCCTCTCCTGACGCAGTTGCGCGCCACGCTGGCGGCCCTCGACGACGACGCGCTGGCGGCGATGGCCAACAAGGGCCTGTTGCGGCGGGCCCGCAAAGATCTGGAACAGGCGTCCGGCGAGATCCTCGAATCCGGCGACGACGGGCTACGGGTGCGGCTCGGCGGCGAGACGGTCGTGGTGCCGGCCAACCCCGTGCAGGCCCGGTGTTCCTGCCCGGCCGGTGGCGTCTGCCGCCACGTGCTGGCGGCGCTCGTCTTTCTGCGCGAGAAGCTCCCCGCCGGGCCGCCCGAAGAGGGCGCATTTCCGTCGGCTGCCGGTCCGGCCGCCCACATGCTGGCCGATCTCGACGACGAGGCGCTGCGGCGCTGGGCGGGCAAGCCGCTTCTGCGTCGCGCGACGAAGGCTCTGGCGGAAGGGCTTCAGGCCGAATTGGACGAGCGTGCCACGCTCGTCGTCCGCTTTCCGGCCAGGAATATCGTCTGCCGGCTTGTGCCCGGGGCCGGCCTCGCCGGCTGGCTCTGTTCTTGCCCGGCGGACGGCGTTTGCGAGCATCGCGTCGCCGCCGTCCTGGCCTGGCAGGTGGCCCACGGTCGTCGAACGATCGACGTGGAAGCGGCCGTTCTACCGGCCGCCGACGAAGCGCCCCGCACGCGCGAAGAGGTGCTGGCGTCGGTGCGCGAGGTGCTCGGCGAGATGTTTGGCGTCGGGCTTGCCCGGCTGTCGACCGCCAGCAACCAACGATTGCAGACGCTGGCCGTCTCCTGCCACGGGGTCCAGCTTCCGCGGCTCGAGCGCTGGCTGGCGGTGCTGGCCGAGGAGACGGGCCGCTCGCTGAGGCGCGACGCGCAGGCGAGCACCGCCCGTTTGCTGGAAAGGGGCGCGCGCGTTTGGGCCCTCTCGGTCGCCCTGGCCCGGCCGACCGCGCGGCTCGTGGGCCAGCACCGCACCCGCTATGAACCGGTCGGCCGCGTCTCGCTGGTCGGCGTCGGCGCCGAGCGATGGAAGTCCAAAAGCGGCTTCGTGGGGCTGACGGTCTACTTCTGGGACGAGTCGCTGGGCGACTGGTGCACGTGGACCGAGGCCCGCCCAGTCGGCGTGCCGGGATTCGACCCCGTGAAGCGCTATCAAGCCTATGGCCCGTGGGACGGGTGTTCCTCGCCAGACAGGTCGAGCCGCAGCCGCCTCGCCCTGACCGGCGCCTGGCGGAACCGGGGCGGGAGACTCTCTGGCCGCCCAAGCGTGCGAGCAACCGTCGTGGGAGAGAGCGACCCGCGGCAGTTGCCAGCCGCGAACGATTGGTCGCAACTTGGCGAGCGGGCGCGCCGCTTGTTCGGCGGAGGACTCGGAGAGCGCAACGAGCAGGACGAACTGGTGCTCTTGCGGCCGAGCGCTTGGTTGTCGGGGCAGTACGACCCGGTACGGCAGGAGTTGGTTTGCCTGATATTCGACGACAAGCAGCGTCCCTTGCCGGTAGTACTTCCGTTTACTCCGGAAACGGCATCCGGGGTGCGCACTTTAGAGCACCACGACGCGGCCGCAGCCTACGGCCTGTTCGGCCGCCTGCGGCTGACTGCCGGGAAACTTTCGGTCGAGCCGATTTCGCTCTTTGCTGAAGGCGGCATCGTCCATCTTACGCTCGACGAGGCAGGTTCTGCGGCGCAGGCCGAAAGAGCCCCTGCGGTTAAGGCGTCGTTGCCGAGCACGACGGACGACGCCGACGAGGCCTCGCCGTTCGACGAGACGGCCGCCGAAGATCCTTCCGTGGTCGGCACCTCGACGCCGTTGGGCATCTTTCTGTCGAGCATCGAGGCGGAGCTGGAACGGGTTGCCGAAGCGGGCACGTCCGCGCGCCGCGACCTGGCGCCGCTGGAACAAGCGGCGGAAAAGCTACGGGCCCTCGGCCTGGAGATCGCCGCCGGCGCCGTCGGAAAACTGGTTGAAAAACTTCGGTTGGCCCCTCAAGCTAGGGGCCTCGGTCGGCAGAAGGAAGCTGCCGCGGCCCTGTTGCGCGCGGCGTATGTGGTACGGCTGGCGATCGTCGAAGAGGCACTCGCCGTCGCCACGGCCGGACTGGCATAGCGGACTCCTCACATCTACCACACCAACTCAGCGATGGGCACTTACAAAAACGCGGCCGGTTTCAGCCCCGAGAAAATCAAGCTGCTGGAAGAAGACCTCGCGGGGCTCGATGAAGCGGGAAGCCACCTGGCCGAGCGGGCGGTGCGATACATCGTCGATGGCGAGGACGCCGAGGTGCTCGACGCTCTCGCCAGGGCGCACAACCCGGCCGAGCAAATTCGACTCGTCATCAATTTGCGGTTGTTTCAGGGGCATCGAGCCGGCAGCCAAGCCAGAGCCAAGTTCTTTGCCACGATCGAGCCGGTTGGCCACGTGCCCTATTTGCGGCTAGCCAAGGTCTACGAGGCCGCGGCCAAGGGTGGTCCACCCGTCCAGTTGCTGTTTCAGGCCTACTATGGAGGATTGCCTTGGCTTGAATTGTTCCTCCGAGAGCTGGCCATGTACCAGGGGATCGAGCCCGAACAGGGCTTCCCTTTTTCCTATCTCGAACAAATGCTTGCGGATGAGGGACAAGATGCCGCACTGCTGATCAAGGCCGTCTTCAGCGCCGAGCCTCAAGACAATATGCGGCTGTCGCCGGTGACGACGATGAAGGCCCGCCCCGGTTTCCGCGAAAGCGTGGTGAAACACCGGGCAGTCGCGGCCGATGCTCTCGTGCATGCCGATCCCGCGCGCAGGGTGGAACTTCTCGGAATTCTCCGTGAATGCAAGGTACCACCGGAGCTGTTCACGCAAGAACTCGTTTTGCTGGCCGTGTCAGGCACCAAGAAAGTGCGTGACGCAGCAGCACCTCTGTTGAGTCAAGTGCGTCAGCAGGCCCGGCCGCTTATGGAGCAAGCGGCGAGCGAGGGAAGCCCCACCGAACGCGCTACGGCGGTTCAATGGCTGGGGCGGTTCGGGGGAGAGGCTGCCAAAGAATTCCTGCTTGCGCGTCAACAGGCTGAGCGGGCCAAGAAGGTGCAAGAGGCCATCAGCGACGCCTTAGGCGAAGTCGGCCAGTCGCCGGTGGTGGAGGCGGAAGCTCGACCCACGTCGGCTCTTCCCCGGCTGCCACCGGTCGAAGTCAACGTGCCGCTTACCGCCGAGGCGCGACGTGTGGTGGCCGAGTTGATCGAGGCTTATAACCGCACGGCCGCCGAGCGCAACCGGTTGATCGCCGCACAGAGGCAGCAGCACCCAACGCATCGTTGGGTCGACCTGCCGATCTACGACTCGACTCGAGCTGATGAAGTCTGCGGCGTGCTCGAATCGGCAACCGATCTGCCATCCATGTTCGACCGCGACCCGCTGCTCGGCTGGCAGTTCTCAGAAGACATCGATAAGCATCTGGAGCGGTTCGCCGCTCATCCCGATGTTCGCCTGATCCACCTCGTGCGGCTGCTGGGCCTGATCGGATCGATCAACTCGCGCTCTTCCGGCCGCATGACCATGTTCATGATGCGGACGGAGGCCTATCTACGGCGGTTTCACGAACAGCACACCGGCGAGTTCACCTTGCGTCATCTGGCTGCCGTGCTTGAGGCGGTCGGGCTGGACGGGGACATTCCGGGCTGCGATCTGCTCAGCGCTTATGTTCAACGCCCCAGGTGGATGGCTCCTTATTTCGAGCCTTATTTCTGCGAGCACGTCGAATTGCTCATGACCGCGCTCGATAATCGCCCGCTCGGCGGCCGCTTCGATTTCGAGTGGCGCGGCGCTCGAGAGCGCGCCCTGGACATCATCTCCAAATTCTCGGCCCTGCCCCCGAAATTGATCGCCCAGCTCTGGTCGATTGCCATCGGTTCGGCAAAGACGGGCCGCGCAGCGGCGCAGCAGATCATGGAGCGGGCCGCCGACATCCGCCAACGCCTGGCGGATGCGCTGGCTGGCGGCGACCATCCGACACGGGCGATCGCCGCCGAATGGCTAGGCCGCCTGGAAGGCAGTTGGGCCGTGCCCCTCCTGCACAAGGCGGCCGCCAAGGAGAAGCAGGACACCGCCAAGGACGCCATGTTGACCGCACTCGAGCGGCTGGGCGAAAGCATCGACCGCTACCTCGACCGTGATCAACTGCTCGCCGACGCCGAGCGCGGCCTGCAAAAGGGACTGCACAAGGATCTCGCCTGGTTTCCTGTCAATTCGTGGCCCGATGTGCATTGGCACGACTCCGGCGAGCTCGTGTCCATGGAACTCTTGAACTGGTTTCTCGCACAGACAAACAAGTTGGGCAGCCCCGAGCCCGGAGCCCTGCTGCGACGCTACTGCCAGCAGTTCGCAGCAGACGATCGCGCGGCAGCGGGCATGTTTGTGCTGAGAAGCTGGATCGAGCACGACACCCGGCGCAAATACACCGACGCCCAGGCGCGAAACCTGGCCAAGCAGCAGGCGATGCAGGCATTTCAGATGTTTCGCAACGCGCCTCCGGGAGCGGGCCACATGGCCCAATACACGCTTGAGCAGTGGGAAGATCTGCATTACAAGCAAGTGGCGTCGGAATGTGTGGGCTCCGCCATCAAACAAAAGGGCATCCTCGCCCTGGCGGCTTCTTGCTGCGGCGACGAGGCGGTCGAAGCGGTCGACGCCTACCTGAAGAAATGGTACGGCTACCGCGCCGCGCAGTGCCGAGCGCTGATTGCCTTGCTGGCCTCGCTCGATCGGCCTTCGGCCGTCCAGTTGTTGCTGTCGGTGGCCAACCGCTTTCGCACCAAAAGCATTCGCGGAGAGGCCGAAAAGTATGTCAAGCTCGTGGCGGAGCGCAAGGGCTGGACCGTCGACGAGCTCGCGGACCGCACCGTGCCGACGGCCGGATTCGACGAGAACCTCGCGCTGGAACTCGACTATGGCCCGCGGCAGATTACGGCTCGTTTGCGACCCGACCTGACGATCGGGCTGACCGACGAGAGCGGCAAACCGCTCAAGTCGCTCCCCGAACCGCGCAAGGACGACGACGACGACAAGGCCAAGGCGGCCAAAAAAGCGCTCTCCACGGCCAAGAGCGACCTCAAGAAGCTGGTCGCCCAGCAGACCGCAAGGCTCTACGAAGCGATGTGTACCGAGCGCACCTGGTGCTACGCAGACTGGGAGACGTATCTCTACCGCCATCCCATCGTCCGGCAACTTTGCCAGCGGCTGGTATGGGGAGTGGTCGAGGGAAACCAAGTCACAAAGACATTTCGCCCGCTCGACGACGGCACGCTCACGGACGAGCAGGACGGACAGGTTACCTTGCCCTCCGAGTCGCGCCTGCGACTGGCCCACGGGTCGCTCGTCTCAGGCGAGACCTCGGCGGCCTGGCTGCAGCACTTTGCCGATTATGAGGTCGAGCCGCTTTTCATGCAGTTTGGGCGAGACCGTTACGTCATAGCGGAAGCCAAACAAGACGCCGCCGGGTTGACCGATTTCGAAGGGCATCTGATCGAGGCGTTCAAGCTGCGAGGGCAGGCGACGCGGCTGGGCTACACGCGTGGACCGACGCGAGACGGCGGCTGGTTTTACGACTATGAGAAAACGCTGACCGGGATGGGGATGAAGGTGGTGATCCGCTTCAGCGGCAACGGCATGCCCGAAGAGAACCGCACCGTGGCGCTCCTTGCCCTATACTTCGCTCCGACGGCCGTCGAACCGGGCGTGATGGCCTTCGAGCAGCCGGGGATCCCGCTGCGCGACGTGCCCGGAGTGCTGCTGAGCGAATGCTACCACGACTTGGCGACCATCGCCGCCGCCGGCACCGGATACGACGCGGACTGGCGAAAGAAGGTGGAGATGTAATTGCCGCAAGAGCGTACCTGCCTCGTTAACGACGGGACAGCAACGCGACGGGCGAGGAAGCCCTTGCCCCGGACACGGCGCATTCGGCTTAGACCGGCTTGACGACCGCCAGCAGAAAGGTGGGGTTCAAGGCGTCGAATCGCACACGTTCGAGCTGATAGGTGCCGCGGGCGACGTTGATCATCCAGACCTTGACGTCGGGCACGTGGCGGTGAAGAGCGGCGTGGACATCGGCAAGGTTCTCGATACTTCCGACGTTCGCCACGAGCCGGCCCCCAGGCCGCAGCCGGTCGTAGGCGTTGTCGACGAGTTGGCTGATTTCGCGACCGCTGCCCCCGACAAAGATACTGTCCGGGTCGGGCAAGTCGTTCCATGCTTCCGGGGCGCGGCCGAGCACGGCCACCAGGTTCGTGACGCCGAAGCGTTCGGCGTTTTCGCGGATCAAGTTGTGGTCGTCGGCGTCCATTTCGATGGCGTAGGTTTTGCCCGCGGAGGCAAGCTGAGCCGCTTCGATCGCCACGGAGCCGCTCCCCGCCCCGATGTCCCACACGGTGCTCGTCGGACCAAGATCCATCTCGGCTAGCGCCATCGAACGGACTTCCGAGGGCGTGAGCAGACCTTTTTTCGGCTTCGTCTGCAGGAAGGCTTCGTCGGGATTGCCGAACACGCGTCGGCCGATGCGCTCGCTGGGTCGGTCGGGGGCTCCCGGCCTGCGCACCAGGATCATGACGTTCAAGGGGGCAAATTCCTGCTCGCTAAGTTCCTTGAGATCGCCCTGGGTGACACGCTCGTCGGGAGAGCCCAGGTTTTCGCAGACGTAGGCGTTGAAGTAGTCGATGCGCCGCGCCAGCAGGGCCTTGGCCACGGCCGACGGGGGATGCGATTCGGTCGTGAACAGGCCGACCTTCTCGGCCGTCCGAATCTTCTCCACCACGTGGTCGAGCGAGTGGTTGGCCAAATTGGTGAGGTAGGCTTCCTCCCAGCTTTCCTTCACGCGGGCGAAGGCAAGCTGCATGCTGCTGACGTGCGGAACGACCTCGAAGCGGTCTTTCCCCAGCTTGTCGCACAGATAGCGGGCCATGCCGTAGAAGAGGGGGTCGCCCGAGACGAGCACGGCGGCGCGTTTGCCCTTGGCGTGGGCCAGGCGCTCGACGACGCCGTCGAGATTGCCGCCGACCAACATCCGTTCGGCGGACAGCTTCGGAAGCCGGGCGAGTGTATGCTCGGCGCCGACAAGCAGTTCGGCCCGTTCGATCAACTGCCGGGCCGCGCTGGTCAGCCCGTCGAGTCCGTCGTCTCCGATGCCGATGATGTGGATTTTTGCCGCGTCAGCCACACCGGGCTCGCTTTCTCAAAGACGTGTGAATGGGTCTACGTGCCGATTCTATGCCTCGCTCGACGGACGATGCAACGGGGCGAATGGCCGGCCTCTTCGCCCGCCAGGCCCGGGGCTGTCTTGGCGCTTCCAGCTTGCCGCGACTAGCGGCTGAGGACGGGCAACTCGTAAACGGGCATTCTTTCGGCGGGGGGAGGCTCGTAGGGAGCCGGGCGCCTGGGGCCATCGGCCGCCCTCGCGGCAAGCTCGCGCTGGCTTACCCGGCCAGGGCCGACCACGGTGAGCCAGGCGGTCTTCCACAAACCGCGCAGCGAGTGGAACGTTTCTCGCACGGCCGTCGGCTCGTGCCCGCAGTGTACCAGGCAGTCGCGACACTTCGGGTTGCCGCTCTGGCGGCCGTAACCGTTCCAGTCGGTCGTGCGCATCAACTCGTCAAACGTTGCGGCGTAACCGTCGCCGATCAAGTAGCACGGTTTCTGCCAGCCGAACAGATTGTAGGTGGGGGTTCCCCAGGGCGTGCAATCGAGGTCGAGCGTTCCTTTAAGAAACTCCAAAAAGAGCGGCGACTGGTTGAACCGCCAGTGACGCTTGGGATTGGACAGCAGGCGGAAAAACAGGCTGCGCGTCTGCTCGCGCCGCAAAAAATGCTCCTGGTCGGGCGCCTTTTCGTAGCTGTACCCGGGCGAGAGCATCATCGCCTCGACGCCCAGTTCCATCGCCTCGTCGAAGAATTCGCGGAAGCGCTCCGGGTCGGCGTCGTTGAACAGCGTGGTGTTGGTCGTCACGCGAAAACCGGCCCGGACGGCCGCCTTGATGGCCCGCACCGCGATCTCGTACACCCCTTCGCGGCACACGGCGTGGTCGTGCTCGTCGCGCGGGCCGTCCAGGTGGACGGAGAACGACAGGTATTTTGAAGGCCGAAAGCGCGGCAGACACTCTTCCAGCTTCAGGGCGTTGGTGCAGAGATAGACGTATTTTTTGCGGGCGACCAGGCCCTCGACGATTTCGGCAATCTGCGGGTGCAGAAGGGGCTCGCCGCCGGGAATCGAGACCAAGGGCGCGCCGCATTCCTCCGCGGCGCGGAAGCACTGCTCCGGCGAGAGCTGCCGCCGCAAAACTTCGGCGGGGAACTGTATCTTGCCGCAACCCGCGCAGGCCAGATTGCAGCGGAAGAGAGGCTCCAGCATCAACACGAGCGGATAGCGATCGACGCCGCGCAGGCGGTTCTTGAGCACGTACGTCGCCACCGTCCACATTTGCGAAATCGGCACGGCCATTCGAGGCCCCCTTGGCTCAGAGACGGACGGAAGTTTGCGCTTCGGACGTCGGAAGCGCGCAATCGTTGAGCGTGGCTTTCCGCCAGCGGGCGAGGGCCAGCAGCGGGAAGTAGATGCGGTAGAGGTGATAGCGCAAATAAAACACCAGCGGGAAGCCGGTTCCGGTGAACTCGCTCTCGTCCCAGGAGCCGTCTTCTCGCTGCTGCGCCACGAGCCAGCGAATTCCGCGGAGCGTGGCCGGGTCGTCGTGGCGGCCCGCGGCCACCAAGCCCAGCACGGCCCAGGCCGTTTGAGAAGGGGTCGGCACCCCCTGGCCTCGCAGAGCTGGATCGGCGTAGGTGTCGCACGACTCCCCCCAGCCGCCGGCTGGCTGCTGGTGGGCGAGCAACCATTGGGCGCCCGCCATCATCAGCGGTTCGTCGCCGGGTACTCCGACCGCCGCCAGTCCCGTGAGCACCTGCCACGATCCGTAGATGTAGTTCACGCCCCAGCGCCCGATCCAACTTCCGTCGGCCTCCTGGGAAGACCGCAAGTAATTCACGGCGCGATCAACTGCCGGGTCGCCCACGCGCCGTCCCAGCCTGCCGAGCGCTTCGAGAACCCGCGCCGTCAGGTCGGGCGTGCTGGGATCGATCATGGCGTTGTGGTCGGCGAACGGCACGTGGCACAGAAACTCGGCGTCGTTGTCGCGGTCGAAGGCGCCCCACCCGCCGTCGCGATTCTGAAAGCCGAGCATCCACTGCTCGGCCAGAGCGATGGCCTTGGTCGTGCGCGAGAGCAGTTGGCTCGTGTAGGTGGCGTCTTCCGTGGGCGTGCGATCCGCGACGGCAACGAACTGTTCGGCCAGTGCCATGGCCACCATCGCCGTGTCGTCAAGGTCGGGATAGAAATCGTTGGCGTGCTCGAAGCACCAGCCGCCCGGCTCTGCCTTGACCTTCATCGACCAGTCACCCGCGCGCCGGATCTGCTTGTCGAGCAGCCACTCGACCGCTCGCTGGATTGGCCGTTCGACCGTGGGCAGGCGGTCGTTTGTCTCCGAGGCCGGTTCGCCGCACGTTCCGTCGGCGGCGAGCAGCGCCCGCACGGCAATCGAGGTGTCCCACACGGGCGACTTGCACGGTTGCAAGCGGAGCGTATCGTCCTCTTCAATCATCAGTCCGCGAAGCTGATCGTGGCAGTAGCGTACCTCGAGTGAGTCGTCGTCGTAGCCGAGACACTTGAGGGCCACGACGCTCCAGATGATCGGCGGAAAGATGGCTCCCAGCCCGTCGCTGCCGTCGAATCGCTCGATCATCCAGCGAGCGGCGACGTCGATCGCCCGTCGGCGCAACGGCAAAAGGTTGCGGTGCTGGAAAAGTTTCCAGGCGGCGTCAACGAGGCGGAAAAAGCGGTCCCAGCTCAGGGGCCCCGTGCCTCCCTTGAGCCCCGGACATCGCAGCGGCGGCCATCGATCGGGCGTCTGAAGGAACAACTCACGGATGCCCAGCCCTGGGTCGAGCCGTGTCACCGGTCGATAAGACGACAGAATCGACAGGGGCACCAGGATGGTGCGGCTCCAGGAGCTGATCGAATACAGGTTGATCGGGAACCAACTCGGCAGCAGCAGAAACTCCGGCGGCACGGCCGGGCATTGCTCGTACGAAATCTGCCCTAGCAAGGCCAGATAATAACGAGTGAAGCTGTTCACCGCGTCGGCCCCACCATGTGCCAGGATGGCCCGTCGCGCTCGCTGCATGTGCTCGGCGCCGACGGCGTGTCCGGTAAGCTTGAGGGCGAAGTACGCCTTGACGCTGGCGCTGATTTCCAGCTTGCCGCCCGGGTAGATCGCCCATCCTCCTTCGGCGAGTTGTTTGGAAAGAATGTACCGCGCGGCCTTGTGGGCTTCGGGTGTATTGTGCCGGCCTAACCAGGCCAAGAGCAGGACGTATTCGCTCTCCAGGATCGTGTCGCCTTCCAGCTCGCCGCACCAGAAGCCATCGGCGTGCTGGGCGGCCAAAAGCCAGTTGGAGGCGCCTTCGATCGCCCCGGCCGCCTGCTCGCGAAGATCGCCCCTCGACACAGTGAGGCCCGCCTCGTCCGGACGTTCAAAGGGCGCACTCGTCCGTTCGAGAGAGTCGTCGAACGAAACAGGATCGATCGTGCGGCTCCTATCCATGCCAGCCTCTATGCTAAAACAGGTCGTCTTCCGTGACTTATCGAAGCGACCAGAGCTTATGGCATGGCAGGGCTACCGGCAAGAGCACCTACCGTGGGGCTTCCAACGGAACGGAGCGGACCTTGCCGGAGGCAATCTCCAGCCGGTTCGAGACTCGCTTCTGTTTTCCGTCGAGATCGACGCTCAGCACCGTCGACCAGCGCGTCAGACCGGTCTCTGCCTGGGACAACTGGGCGAGGTATTGCAAACGCCCCTCGCTCTGTAGACTTTCGTAGACCACCTCCCTCGACCCGTCCGGCAATTCGAGGCGCCAGACGTACTCAGCACCGGGGACCGGTTCGTGTCCCGCCTCAAACCGGTACTCGAGCGAGATGGTGGCCTCACCATCGTAGAGTTCCACTTCGGGGTTCCAGATCGTGATCGGCTGGTAACCGCCGGGAGGCGCCGGAGGGGGACCGCCAGAAGACCCCGGTGAACGCGTTGCGGCCTGCGACTGCGGCACGGCTGGCGAGGTTTTGGCCGGAGAGGTTTTATGGTGCGACGGCCCGGAAACCGCCGGCCCTGGAACCGTTGCAGGCGGCCCAGCCTTCCCCGTTTCCGTCGAGTGCGAACCGTCCGCCGAACCGCCGGCTGGCGGCAGGCCGTCGGTCTTGTCGAGCGCTGCCTCGCTGTTCGCCGTGACGAACACGGGCTTCGCTGCGGCATCAACCACCTGTCCGACAAAGCCGACGAGGATCACGACGCTTCCCAGGAGCATCAGCAGTCCGCGGGCGCCGCCACGTCCCACGCTGCGCACCCAGTTGTACTCGCGGTATCCGTCGGAGAACAGAAACGCCCAGTCGAACGCGCCTCCGCCGGCGAGGAAGGCACCGACCACCAGCAAAACAAGTGAGAGTATGCCCAACATAGACGTGTATTTGCTCTCTCCTCTCTGCCCGAATTATCGCAAACGATTCCGGGTGCCGCCAGAGAGCATTAGGCACGGGCTGCGACGGGTGTTTGGGAGGACCAGCTTGACCTCGGGCGCGAAGGAAGTCGAGAATGGGGCTGCCAAGGTTCCCTGAAATCAGCCCCGGTGAAGGAATCGACTCCATGCCGCCCGCGGCACGCGTGATTGCCGACGGTCCGTTAGCCGCGGACGTCCTCGAGTTAGCCGGCCAGCGAATCGCCTGGCTGCCGTGGCAGGTAGCCATCGAGGGAAGCCGTGAGGAGGTCGATGCGATCTATACTTACGGCCATCCGCGCGTCGATGGGGCGATGCTCGACCGCTTGCGCGGCGTGCGGGTGATCAGCAACTACGGCGTGGGCGTGGATCACATCGTGCTCGCCGACGCCCAACAGCGCGGTATCCCCGTCGGCAACACGCCAGGAATTCTCGACGGCGCGACGGCCGATATGGGTTTTTCCTTGCTCCTGTCCGCGGCCCGGCGGTTGGTCGAGGGAGACCGCTACGCTCGTTCGCCGGAGTTTACGGTCTACGATCCGGGCTACATGCTGGGCCGCGAGGTGCATCACGGCACGTTGGGCATCGTCGGACTGGGGCGTATCGGCCGGCAGGTCGCACGCCGGGCACGTGCGTTCGACATGACTGTGCTTTACTGCAACCGCCGCCGCAGGCCGGAAGTCGAGGCCGAACTGGGCGTCATTCACGTGCCCTTTGAAGAGCTCCTTGCGGGGTCCGATTACGTCATGCTGTGTTGCCCCCTTACCCCCGAAACCACGCGGCTCATCGACGCCGCGGCGCTGGCCCGCATGAAGCCGACCGCCACGCTGATCAATATCGCCCGGGGAGCGGTGGTCGATACGGCGGCCCTCACCGCGGCGTTGGAGAAGAAGCAGATCGCTTCCGCCGCCCTCGACGTCACCGATCCGGAGCCCTTGCCGCGCGGCCATCGCCTGCTTGAGCTACCCAACGTGGTCATCGCGCCGCACCTTGGCAGCGCCACGGTCCAGACACGCCGACGGATGGCCGAGATGTCGATCGAGAACCTGTTCGCCGGTCTGGAAAGTCTCCCACTTCCGTATCTGGTGGGCACTTGAGAAGCAGGCCGGCCGCAAGGAAGCAAAATCACCCACAGGCGGTCGCCAGCCGTAATCACCGTCGATGAGCGCGTCTGTCGGAGCTATCGTTCTCTGCGGCGGCCAGAGCCGACGCATGGGGCAAGCCAAGGCCTGGCTCGACTTTGGGCCTGAAAAAATGCTCCAGCGGGTGGTGCGACTGGCGAGCAGCGTTGCGACCCAGGTTGTTGTTGTCGGGGCTCCTGGACAGGAATTGCCGGACCTCCCGACCGAGGTGCTCGTTGTGCGCGACGCCGTGGAGGGACGCGGCCCCCTGCAGGGACTGCTGGCAGGCCTTGTCGCCCTGCCCGACTCGACCGAACTAGCTTACGCGACGGCGACGGACGTCCCGTTTCTGGCGCCCGCGTGGATCGCGCGGCTGCGCGAACTGATCGGCGACGCCGATCTGGCGATTCCCTACACCGACGGCTTTTACCAACCGCTGGCCGCCCTGTATCGCAGACGATGCGTCAGGCCGGCCATCGAGGGGCTGCTCGCCTCAGACCGCCTGCGCCCGGCATTCCTGGCGGACGCGGTTAAAACACGGGTGGTCACGGTCGAGGAGCTTCGGTCAGTCGACGCCGCGCTGGGAACCTTGCGGAACCTGAACACGCCGGCCGAGTATCACGAGGCCCTGCGAGAAGCCGGGTTGGCGGTCTCTCCGTAATCCGCTTGCCCGCAGGCGGTCGACGGAGAGCAAGCAGGCTATTTCAGGCGCAGCCAGGAACCCGGATTCAGGCTCAGGCCACCCGAGTTGCTTGTGCCGCCGCTTGTCGACTGAGGCAGAGAAGGCAGACGCACAACCTGGCCCGATGGCAAGCCGGTGGAGGTTCCCGCATTCGCCGTAGCACCCGCCGCGGCTGGCGTTCCGCTCAGCGATGGTCCCGCGGTGCCGCTCACCGGGGGCGGTGCGGCGGTGCCCGGTGCGGCGGCCGATTTGGGCGCCTGGTTATTTCCGGAAGCCGGCGGCTTCCTGCGGACCAGGGCCGGACGCTCCGGGAACACGGCCTGGGCCGTCAACGGCACATTCGGTGTCCGTAGCGGCGAAGTCTTTGCCTTACGCATAAAGAGGAAGCGACTGCCGGCGAAGTGCGTGCCGTCGTAGATCGTGCCGCGCTGGAACGGGCCGGTCCCGAGGAACCACGAGTCTTTGGCCGTCGACACCACCGGGAAGACGCCCGACTGCCACACCGCCTGCCCGGTCTCGCGGTTGTAGGCAAAGCAGGCAATCTTGGCGACCCCCTGTTGGGCCGTCGTTTTGGCGAACGGGATTTCTGGTATCGCAGACGGCATTCCGGTCACCCCCGCGCCGGGGATGCTGATCGCCGGAACACCGACGAGAACGTCGTGGTGGTCGGTGCCGACGGCTCCCGACCGGGCTTCGACGACCAGGTCCGCGCTGGCCGCGTCGGCCGTCAGCACGCATCCTTCGGAGAGCATGTGTTGGCGCAACGTGCTTACAACATAGCCCTTGTCGACGCAGTCCAGGTACTGCGTATCGAGGTAAACGTAACGTCCCGACAGCGGCCGGAAGTCGATGTTGTCGATAGCACGGTCGACCGCGGTCGACAGGATCAATTGCTCGGTTGCGGTTCGCGCCGTGTCCGACCACCTCGTGGTGCCGCAACCGGCCACGGCAGCGAGCGCTGACAGAGCAAAGAGACGAAACAGACGCATCGGCAAAGCGGAAAGGGAGGAGCGTAGCGAGGTGACTGCTGCCCGATGGGAAATGATCCCGGCGATTGTAGCGAAGCAAGCAGTTTGCCTGAACGCGAATTGCCGGCGAACCCGGCCGGCAGAAGATGCCGAAGACAGGGGGGAAAAGGAAGCTGGCCGTTCAGCGGGAGCTAGAAAAAAATTCTCGCGATGGTTTCGGCGACACAGGCAGGCTTGGTTTCTCCCTCGACCTCGAAGGTTTGCTTGAATGTGGCCTGCACGCTGCCGCGCGTCTCCTTCAAAGCGATCAAGTCGCAGCTCATCCGCACTCGCGAGCCCGCCCGGACGGGTGCGGGAAAACGCACCCTGTTGACGCCATAGTTCAGGATCATGTTCACCCCCTCGATCTCGAAAATCTCCTGCACCAGGCAGTTGCAAAGCGAGAGGGTCAGAAATCCGTGTGCCACAGTGGTGCCATAGGGCGACTGGGTGCGGCAGCGCTCAGGATCGCAATGGATCCATTGGAAATCGCCAGTGCCGGCCGCGAAGGCGTCGATGCGCTCTTGGGTAATCGTCACCCACGGACTGACGCCAAGGTGCTGACCGAGGAGCGATCGCAACCCCTCAAGCCCGTGGATTACCCGTTTTGCCATTCGCGACCTGCTGTTGATCAACCTCTGCCTGAGTATAAAGCGGCGGTCGATCGTCGCAAGCGCAAGCTGGGCATGGGTTCCCGGCGCTCGAAAACGGCATTGACCGGCTGATCGGCGCGCTCCTATTTTGCTGGCCCTTGCGCGCAGGCGGCAGCAGCGCGGGTTACAAGCTGGAGGCTCTTGGCCAGCACGCCGGCATGGCGTGCCGTGACGAGTCTATGGAGAGAAACCTGGCACACCGCGGAACGACCAAGACGGCGATCGCTTCGGATGCCGAACACGGCACCGGGGCCGTGCGCCTGCGCCGGCCTTCGTTGCGGCTCGCCCTGGTTCTGCTTCTCGCGGGCCTCTCGACCGGCTGCACAACAACCCATTACGTCAAAGTCAACTCGGCGCCGCACAGTCCGTTGGTCGAGAGGCTGAAGCTCACTTCGTGGGGCGGGCCGCAACCGAGTGCTCGCACCCTGCAACTCCTCAGGCAATACGATCTCCTAAGCGATCTGCACGGCAATATGCGGCCGCTGCTCGACAAACTTCAGACCATTGTCGACCGGGAGCCGACGCCTGACAAGGTTTATGGGTTTGCCGAGTTGAACTACATCGCCGGCCGAAAATCCGAGCTGGCCAGCCCGGATTTGGCGCTCGACTATTTCGGCACGTCGGTGATGCATGCCTATCAGTACCTATTCGATCCGCGTTACGGACCGATGCGGAATCCCTATGACCCTGAGTTTCGCGGCGCGTGCGACGTCTATAACGGTGCGCTGGAGAGCGCCTTGCGGCTGGTACAGCGCCGGGGCGGGCTGCTGCCGGGGCGGACCTACAGCATCGAGTCGGCCAGTCAAGCCTGGGACGTGAAGATCGTGGTTAGCGAGGGGCGCTGGCAGAACGACGACTTCGCGGCGTTCAAGTTCGTTTCCGACTACGAAGTCCAGGGATTGCAAAACCAGTTCCACAACTTCGGCCTGGGCGTGCCGCTGATCGCCATCCGCGAGCGGCACGCCCCTCAGCAACCGGGCGAGCAGTTCTTGCCGGCCGTGTTGAGCTTTCCTGTGACGGCCTTTCTGCACGTCGTGCCCGATGCCCGTGCCTCGCCCACCGGCACGCGTCCGCGGCATATTGCGGTGCTCGAGCTGCATGATCCTTTGTCGTCGCCCGACATCATCGTGGCGGGCCGCCGCGTGCCGCTCGAGACCGACCTGAGCACGCCGCTGGCCTACTTTCTCAACGATCCGCAACTCGATCCGAACAACCCGCGCTTGAATCTGGAGACCATCGCCACGCAGGGCTTGCTGCATCCCGACAAGACGGCTGCCGAGGCCGGGCTGTATATGCTTCAACCCTACGAGCCCGACAAGATCCCGGTCCTCATGATCCACGGACTTTGGTCGAGCCCGATGACGTGGATGGAGATGTTCAACGACCTTCGCGGCGACCCCGAAATCCGCAAGCATTACCAATTCTGGTTCTACCTTTACCCAACGGGCCAGCCGTTCTGGAACAGCGCCACACGGCTGCGCGCCGATCTGGCCCAGGCCCGTGCTGTGCTCGACCCGCAACGTCGCGAGCCGGCCTTCGACCAAATGGTGCTCGTTGGCCACAGCATGGGCGGACTCGTGGCCAAGATGCAAACGGTCGCCAGCCGCGACCGGTTCTGGCACATCGTCAGCGACAAGCCGTTTCAGGTCGTCAAGGCGTCGTCGGATGAGCGCCGCCATCTGGAAGAGACGTTCTTCTTTCGACCTGATCCGTCGGTCCGCCGTTTGATCACGATCGCCACTCCCAACCGCGGAAGCGAGTTCGCCAACGGCACGACGCGCTGGCTGGCCAAAGAGTTGATCAATCTTCCGCAACTGCCCTCGCTGCGGCGCGACGAGCTGATCAAGGAGAATCCGGACGTCTTTCGCACGCGCGGCATGCTGCAAGTCAAGACCAGCATCGACTCGCTGGCCCCCGACTCGCCGATTCTGCCGGTGTTGTTGCAGGCCGAGCAGCCTCCCTGGGTGAAATGCCACAACATCGTGGGCGTGCTCCCCGACACGGGGCTGATCGGCTCCGTGGCCGGCGGGAGCGACGGCGTCGTGTCTTATGAGAGCGCCCACCTCGACAACGTCGCCAGCGAGCTGAAAGTGGCCGCCGACCATTGGGAGGTGAACCGCCATCCGCTGAGCATCCTCGAAGTCCGTCGCATCTTGCTCGAGCATCTGCACGATGTCCGCTCGTTTCCCTATCGACCGGCAGCGAGCGAGCGAACGGCCGCCGCGGCTATCGGCGGCCGACGCTAGCCCAGTATCCAGCTCAGGGCTCGAACTCCCGGTGGAAACGGCACCAGGCCCATGCCGGCCTGTTTGCACGAATCATTGAAAAATAAATCTTGCCAGCCAAAATGACGGTCGGATCGACTGGACATTGAGGCACAAGAAATGGCCGGGTTAATTTCCGGGGCGCGGATCTCGACGGGCATGGCGACGGTTTGGCTCGTCGCGTCAGCCGCGTTAGCGGCCGACACGTCAACCGCCCGGTTTCATTTGCCCGACGGCTTTACCGTAGAGCAGATCGCGGGCCCGCCGCTGGTGCGCTACCCGCTGTTTGTTTCCTTCGACGATCGGGGGCGGATGTACGTGGCGGAAGGTACGGGCACGAATCTTCCCGGCCCGGAACTGGCGTCCAAGCCGCTCGGGCGCGTCTTGCTTCTGGAAGATCAAGACGGCGACGGGCGTTTCGACGCCAGCCGGGTGTTCGCCGACAAGCTGGTGTTTCCCCAGGGCGTCCTCTGGCACGACGGCGCCGTCTACGCCGCGTCGCACCCGAGCATCTGGCGGCTGGAAGACACCGACGGCGACGACGTGGCCGACCGCCGCGAAGAGTTGCTCACCGGCTTCAACTTCAACGGTAACGGCTGCGACATCCACGGTCCGTTCCTGGGACCGGACGGCCGGCTGTACTGGACCGACGGTCGGCACGGGTACAAATGCACCACGCGCGACGGCCACCAGCTCGAGGGCCTCGCGTCTCGCGTCTGGCGCTCGCGCGCCGACGGCCGCGAGGTGGAGCGTCTCTGCGGCGGAGGTTTTGACAACCCCGTCGAACTGGTGTGGCTCCCCGGAGGCGACCTGATCGGCAACATGGACCAGGGGCAGGGGGACGCCCTGCTGCATTACGTCGACGGGGCCGTGTTTCCCATGGAGCATCCCTGCCTGGCGGAATTCGCCATGACCGGCCCCCTTCTCGGCCCGATGAAACAGTACTCGGCGGCCCTGCCGGCCGGGCTGTGCGGGCTGGGCAGCTACCGCTCGTCCGTTTTCGGCACGGAGTATAAGGACACGATCTTCACGACGTACTACGTGCAGCACAAGATCGCCCGCTACACGATCTCGCGCGACGGCTCGACCTACCGAGCGGAAGATCATGATTTCCTCACCACCTCCGATCATGACGTGCGCCTGACCGACGTCGAAGAAGACGCCGACGGATCGCTCGTCTTCGTCGACATGGGGAGCTGGTTCACCTATGGTTTTCCAGGCAACCCGCTGCCCAAGCCCGACGTGTTGGGCGCGATTTATCGTGTTCGGCGATCGGGGGCGACGACGCTCGCCGATCCGTGGGGGACATCGCTCGATCTACCCCGGCGATCGGCCGAGGAGTTGACCAGGTTGTTGGACGACCCGCGGCCTCGCGTACGCGACCAGGCAATCTCGCGCCTGGCCAAACGGCGCGACGAAGCGGTGCCGTCGCTTGACGGCGTGCTCGAGGGTGCAAACCGCTCCGTGGAGGCACGCACCAACGCCGTGTGGGCCTTATGCCGCATCGACACCCGTCGTTCGCGGAGCCCTGTGCGGTCCGCCTTGGCCGACGCCGACGCCGTCGTCCGCCAGGCGGCCATCCACACGTTGGGGCTCAATCGGGACGAAGAATCGGTTCCTGCCCTCCTTTCACTGCTTGCACGGGAAGAACTGCCGTTGCGTCTGACGGTCGCCGAAGCGCTGGGCCGCATCGGCCGGTCCGACGCCGTGCCGGCTTTGCTCACAGCTCTCTCCGGCAAAACCGACCGGTTCCTGGAGCACGCAATCGTCTACGCG
The DNA here is from genome assembly GCA_035550375.1 of Pirellulales bacterium. Classification (GTDB taxonomy): domain Bacteria; phylum Planctomycetota; class Planctomycetia; order Pirellulales; family JAICIG01; genus DASSFG01. The sequence continues at coordinate 73,010 of DASZPH010000038.1, forward strand.
CTGATTCGCATCAACGACCGCAATCGTACGGCCGAGGGCCTGGCCGACGCGAATCCCCGCGTCCGCCGCGGAGCGCTGGTTGCCCTGGACCAGATGGCCGACGGCCGGCTGACCCGCCAGGAGGTCGTCGGGCTGCTTGACACCGACGACGCCGAGTTGCAGCAGGCGGCCCTTGACTGCATGAGCCGGCGTGGCTGGGCGGCAGACACCGTGGCCGTGTTGACGGATTGGTTGGCACTGACCAACCGGACCGCCGAGCAGACGCGCTCTCTGATCGGTGCCCTGTTGGCATTCAGCAGCGACGAGACAATTCAGCAGCTCGTTGCCGACTCGTTCAATCGTCCCACTGCCGACTCCGCCACGCGACTGCTTCTTCTGGAGGTTATCGGCCGCTGCCGACTGGGGATGCTGCCGGACTCGTGGCACGACGTGATTGGGCAAGCGCTTGTCGCGGAAGACGGTGCCGTGAGAAGCGGCGCCGTTTCGGTCGTCAGGCTGCGCGGAATCGACCGATTCGATTCGCGGCTCGCGGAGGTTGGCCGGGACGCAACGGTCACCCCGGACGTTCGTATCGCGGCCCTCGAATGCCTCGCGCCCAGACGCCAGGCCCTGGATGGCGAATCGTTCGGACTGCTGGTCGGCCAGCTTTCCGAAGAGGCCGAGCCGCTTTTGCGTATCGCCTCGGCCCGCGCGCTGGCGGGTGGGCCGCTCGACGCCAAGCAACTCGTCGCCCTGGCGGGTCGGCTGACCGACGCGAGCACGATGACCTTGCGGTTGCTGCTGCCCGCCTTCGGGGCGTCCCGAGAGCCGGCGGTCGGCGACGCCCTGGCTGCCTCGCTTGCGCGGTCTCAAGGTGCCGACGCCCTATCACTCGCCGAACTCGACCAGGCCCTGAAAGGCTTTCCGCCGGCAACGCGGGCCCGCGCGGCCGCTTTGCGCCAGCGGCTCAGAGAACGGCACAGCGGGCAGGCGGCCTACCTTTCCGACCTGACGGCGTCGCTGGCGGAGACAGCCGCCCGCCCCGCGGCCGGTCGAAACGTCTTCTTCTCGCAGCGCGTCGGCTGCTACGGCTGTCACCGCGTCGCCGGCAAAGGGGGAACCGTTGGACCGGACCTGTCGCAAATCGGCCGCTTTCGCTCGCGCGGCGAGCTGCTGGAGTCGATCGTGTTTCCCAGCTTGATCGTGGTGCCGGAGTTCCGCTCCTACTCCATCATCACGTCGAGGGGCAAAACCGTGACCGGGCTGGTAAGGCGCGAGACGGCCGAGGCGCTCGATCTGCGGTCGGCCGACCTCGCGGAAATCCGGATCCCGCGAGGCGAAATCGAGTCGGTGACGCCAGCCGCGGTGTCGCTCATGCCAGACGGTCTGGAGAAAACCATGTCGCGTAAGGAACTGGCAGACTTGCTGGAGTTCCTGACTGCACAGAAAGACAACTGAACTGTAGCTGGGGCGCGAGAAGCGAGTCCTACCCTACCAGCAACCAAAAGCTTTATGCCGTCACCTTTTATCACGCGCCGCCGGTTTGTCCGATCTCTGGCTGCGGCCGCCGGAGCGGCACCAGCTCTGAATTTGGTTTCGCGCTGCCAGGCCGCCGAGCGTAAGCACAAGTTCATCGACATCCACACGCACCTGGGGACATTTTACTGGGGCCGCGAGCTTTCCGCCGACGGCCTGGTGCGGCTGATGGACAAACACGATATCGAGCGGGCCGTCGTCCTGCCGCTGGTATCACCCGAGTCGGCCCCCTATCCGCAGACAACCGAGGCCGCGCTGGCGGCCCAGCGGGCGCACCCCGATCGGCTGATCGCCTTTTGCGCGGTCGACCCGCGTGTGACGACCGGCAACCCGAATCGCTACGGCCACGTGGAAGGACTGCGGGGGATTAAAGAAATCATCGAGCGGTATAAAGACCTTGGAGCGCGCGGCTTCGGCGAGCATAAAGTTGGCCTTCCCTTCGATCACCCGCTGATGATGATGGTCTACGAGTCGTGCTCCGACCTGGATCTGCCGATTCTGTTCCACCTCGACGACATCCGCAGTTTCGACGGCCCCGGTTTGCCGCGGCTGGAAAACGTGCTGAAAGCCTTTCCAAAGCTGCCGCTCATCGGACACGCGGCCGGCTTTTGGGCTTCGATCTCGGGGGACGCGACGAACGCCGACTTCGGCCGTTATCCTCGGATTCCCACGCCTGTGGCGGCCGGGGGCGCGCTCGACCGGCTCATGGAAAAATACAGCAACCTGTACGGCGATCTGTCCGAACCGGGGGGGTACAGCGCGATCGCCCGCGATCGCGATTTCGGCCGAGCATTTGTCATCCGACGTGCCGACCAACTCCTGTTCGGCACCGATTTCTTGATGCCCGACCAGGAAATCCCTCATTTTGCACTGTACGAATCGCTCGACCTGCCCGAAGACGTGCAGCAGAAGGTCTATCGTGGCAACGCGCTGCGGCTCTTGAAGATCAAGGCCTAGCGCGTCGCACAGCGGCCGGCAGGTACCGGGACATCCTTACCGGACGACGCTGTGCGACGCAACTAGGCTTTGGGGATCGCAAAGACGCGCGTTCCTGTTAATAAACGCAAGGGGCCGCTCAAGGCGCGCGCCGGCCCCCAAAATCGTTTCCCGGCCCCCCCTATACCCCTGCAATATCCTTGCGTCTCGCATTGCCGGCCTTGACCGTTTTGATATACTGACTGGTTCTTTCGCCAGCCGCGGATTTACCTCTCGTGCGGGAGGACGGCGGGCAAAGTCCGTTTGGAGCTGCGCTTACACCCCTCGACCGCCCCAAACCAATTCTCTTAGCTCTCGGCCCAAAACGGCCGGCGCGGTCGAACACTGGCACTACATGGTCAACCGAAATCTCATCCGAGGACTCGATCTCAACGAACAAGACTGGGAACAGGAACTGACGGCGGCGCTCGAGGGCGCCGACGCGGAACAGCTCGAATGGAGCGGCGGCGGCGGCGCCGTGGCGCTCAACGAAATCGTCCAGGGTCGCGTGCTCCGCGTCGAGGGAGACCAGGTCCTCGTCGACGTGGGCTACAAAAGCGAGGGGATGATCCCGCTCAGCGAGTGGGACGACGACGAAGAGCCGCCCCAGCCCGGTCAGACCATCGAAGTGCTGGTGGAAGACATCGAAGACATCCAGGCCGGCCTCGACGAGGCCAGCATGGTGTCGCTCAGCAAGCGCAAGGCCGAGAAGATCAAGGCCTGGCGCGACGTGATGGCGACGGTCCACGAAAACGACGTCGTCACCGGCGTGGCCACCCGCAAGATCAAAGGCGGGTTGCTGGTCGACATCGGCGTCAACGTCTTTTTGCCGGCGAGCCAGGTCGACATCCGCCGTCCGCCCGACATCGGCGACTACATCGGCCGCACGATCCAGTGCATGGTGCTCAAAATCGACGAGGCCCGGCGGAACATCGTGGTCAGCCGACGAGCCTTGATCGAGAGCGAGCGGGCCGAAAAGAAGGCCCGCCTGTTGCGCGAGCTGGAGGTCGGACAGTTGCGCCGCGGCGTGGTGAAAAACATCGCCGAGTTCGGAGCCTTCGTCGATCTAGGCGGCATCGACGGCCTGCTGCACATCACCGACATGAGCTACAAGCGGATCGGACACCCCTCGGAAATGGTCAGCATCGACCAGGAGATCGAGGTGATGATCCTGCACATCGACCGCGAGAAAGAGAAAATTGCGCTCGGCCTCAAGCAGAAGCAGCCCAGCCCGTGGCAGGACGTCGAAGCCAAGTACCCGGTTGGCACGCGCGTCAAGGGAACCGTGGTCAACGTCATGAGCTACGGTGCCTTCGTCAAGCTGGAGGAGGGGATCGAGGGGCTGGTGCACATCAGCGAAATGTCGTGGACGAAGCGGATCACGCATCCGAACGAGCTGGTCCACATCGACGACGAAATCGAAGTCGTGGTGCTGGGGATCAACAAGGAGAAGCAGGAGATTTCGCTCGGCATGAAGCAGACCCAGGACAACCCCTGGGACAAGGTGGCCGAGCGCTATCCCCCCGGCACGCCGGTCACTGGCGTGGTGCGCAACCTGACCAACTACGGCGCCTTCATCGAGATCGAAGAGGGCATCGACGGCCTGTTGCACGTCAGCGACATGAGCTGGACGCGCAAGATCAGCCATCCCAGCGAGATGGTGGAGAAGGGCCAGAAGGTCGAATGCCGCGTCCTCTCGGTCGATCAGCAGCGACGCCGGATCGCGCTGGGGCTGAAGCAGCTCCACGAAGATCCCTGGGCGAGCGACATTCCCAGCAAGTATCTGCCCGGCCAGGTCGTCACCGGCACGGTCACCAAGCTCACGAATTTCGGCGTGTTCGTCGGGTTGGAGAACGGGTTGGAGGGCTTGCTGCACATTTCGGAGCTGGCCGATCACAAGGTCGAGAATCCGGAAGACGTGGTGAAGGTGGGCGACAAGATCGAAGTCAAGGTGCTGCGCGTCGACACCGAGGAGCGGAAGATCGGCCTCAGCCGCAAGCGCGTGGAATGGGGTGAAGAGGGTGGTGGCGAAGAAGCGCCCAGCGCGCCTGCGACGCCGTCTGCAAAGCCCGGTATTCCGGAGAGCGAGCTGCGCGGTGGCACGGGCGGGGCGAAAGGGCCGCTGTTCAAGGCGCCGGAAAAATCGTCGGGGTAAGTTGGCCGGTTGATTCGCCGTGAGCATTAGCCGGGAGTCCAAGCGGCGTTAAAGCCGGTTTCGGCGGAACGCCGCCGTGGAACGGTTCAACCGTTACCCTCGGCATGTTTGAACGGCCGCCGATCGGGCGCACGCGTGCGCCCGTCGGCGGAGAACCGCTCGCCGTTCTCGCCCGGACTATTCACCGATCCACACACTAACCCAGAGCGTAAGAGGGGGAGGACGCAACTTCCCTCGCTGACGCTTCGGGTTAGTGGGGGCGCCCGGAACTCCACGAGTTCTGCCACCTCGCGTGTGCGCCCCGACCCCTACGGTCCGAAGCCAGGACATATCCGTCCCAGCTTGTCACGTGTGCGGCTTTGTGCAGAAGGGACACTTCGGCCGTCGATAGTCAGGTTGTTCCCCGCATCTTCAACTCTGCCGCCTTTACCAGACGCGATGACGAAAGCACGACGTCGTACTAGTCCAGCGGTTCAATCGCCTCTGGAAACCTACCTGCGAGAAATCAACGAGACCTCGCTTCTTTCAGCCCACGACGAGCAGGATCTGGCGATCGCCATCGGTCAAGGCGACATCCAGGCCCGCGACCGGATGGTGCGAGCGAACTTGCGGCTGGTGGTCAATATCGCGCGCGGCTACACGGGGAAAGGTCTCGGGCTGCAAGATCTGATCGAAGAGGGGAACCTCGGCCTCTTGAGGGCCGTGGAAGGCTTCGATCCGGCGATGGGGACGCGGTTCAGCACCTACGCCAGCTACTGGATCAAGCAGTCGATCAAGCGGGCGCTGATCAACACGGCCAAGACGATCCGCATTCCGGCCTACATGGTCGAGTTGCTCAGCAAGTGGCGGCGGGCCAGCACGCGGCTGGCCGAAGAGCTCGGCCGCACGCCGACGCCCGAAGAGGTGGCCCGCGTCCTCGGTCTGCCGCGCAAGAAGCTGCCGATCATCAAAAAGGCGATCCGCATCTACAACTCCACTCCGCAGACCGACCAGGCGGAGGCGGGCTGGTCGCTGGGCGAGATGATCATGGACGAGCGGACCAAGAGCCCCGAAGACGAGATGGTCGAAGGGGACGACCTGACGCACGTCCTGCGGTTGTTGGAAACGATGGACCAGCGCGAGGCTACGATCCTGCGCATGCGATTCGGCCTCGACGACAACGAGCCGCGCACGCTGAAGGAGATCGGTGAACAACTCGGCCTGACGCGCGAGCGTGTCCGGCAGATCGAAACCGAGGCTCTGGCCAAGCTGGCCGCCGCCCTGGAAGGCGACCGTCAGGCGGAAGACGAGTGAAGGGTGAGGGGCGGCGCTTTGGGTCGCCCAGCGCATCTTTCGCTGGCCGGCGCGGAGGGTGGTGCCTGTCATCCAAAATGGATGCCAGGTCGCTGAGGAGTCGGAAGGCGCGCTGTTTGGTCCGCTAACCGTGCGCGACGTGTCTTGCTGCGGCTTCTGCTGACAGTCGCGGCGACTTCGACTACATTAGCGCCATGCGGCAGCCCTGCCCACGTGCCGCATGCGCCCCCCCGCACCCCACCCCTTTCGGAGACGGCCATGCTCAACCTCTTAGGATCAGGAGCGCGCCTCTGTGACGGAATTCGACGACGCGAAATACTACGCGCCGGCAGCCTGGGATTTCTGGGCTTTGGTTCAGGTTTAGGCCTAACGCTTCCTGATCTGTTCCGCGGCAGAGAGGCCCGGGCCAACTCGGCCCCGTCGTCCGATGGGAACGGAAGGGCTAAATCGTGCATTATCCTGTTTTTAATGGGAGGGCCGCCGCAGCACTCGACTTGGGATCCCAAGCCCGAAGCTCCGGCGGAAGTGCGAGGCGAGTTCGAGCCGATTCCCACGGTTGTGCCGGGGATGGATATCTGCGGGTTGATGCCGCTCACGGCCAAGGTCGCCGACAAGGTTTGCGTTCTGCGAGCGGTGTCGAGCGGCGACAACGCGCATTCATCGAGCGGTTACTACATGCTCACCGGCCAGCCGCACCAGCCGCTTAACGTCGAGAACGCCAATCCCGGAGCGCCGAACGATTATCCAAGTTTGGGGACAATCGTGCGGCATTTGCGCGGCGACTCTCCGGGGCTTCCCGGCGCCGTCACGTTGCCCATGCGCATCGCCAACACCGACGGCAGCGTCTGGCCCGGCCAGGACGCCGGCTTTTTGGGGCGTGCCGCCGATCCGTGGCTGTTGAAGCTCGATCCGTCGGTCGGCACTCCGCGGGTCGACGAGTTCAATTTGCCCCCGGAGATTCCGCCCGTGCGGTTGGCGGCCCGGCGGTCGTTGCTTGAGCAGGTCAATCAGCGGCTTGCGCAAGTGGATGCCGCCGGATCGATGCAGCAGTTCGGGCGGCACGAAGAGCGGGCGCTGAACCTGCTGAGTTCCTCGTCGGCGCGAAATGCGTTCGACCTCGAGCGGGAGCGGTCCGAGGTGCGAGACCGCTACGGACGCACGCCGTTCGGTCAGTCGGTCCTCCTGGCGCGGCGACTGGTTGAAGCGGGCGTGTCGCTGGTGCAGGTCAACTGGTATCGTGGTCCCGACGAGCCGTCGGCCAACCCGGTGTGGGACACCCACCGCGACGAGGCCGCGAGGCTGAAGACGGTTCTCATGCCGCCGATGGACCAGGCGTACTCCGCCCTTTTGGAAGATCTTTCCCTGCGCGGGATGCTCAACGAGACGCTCGTGGTTCAGATGGGCGAGTTCGGACGTTCGCCCAAGATCGACGCCGCCGGAGGGCGAGGTCACTGGGGCTATGTTTACTCGGCGGCCCTGGCCGGGGGCGGAGTGCGCGGCGGCCAGGTGATCGGCGCGTCGGACAGCATGGGCGGCCAGCCCAAGGATCGCCGTGTCAGCCCCGCCGATTTGGCGGCCACGATCTTCCACGGGATCGGCTATTCGCCCGACACGCTCTACCACGACCGCTTCGCCCGGCCGCTGCCCATCAGCCGCGGCGAGGTCATTCAAGGCGTGTTCTAGAGCCGGTGAGGCACCGAATAAGGCTCACCTCGACGCCGCTTTCCGTTATCTCTGGCGGCACGACAGTTGCGTCCCTCCTCGTTCTGGGTTTATTCACATCGCGGTTAGTGAGGAGCAACACCATGCCCGAGAAACAAACCATCAAGCGAGCGCGCCGGGACAAGCGCGAGGGGAAATCCGCGAGTACGCAAGCCGGCGAATTTGTGCGGGAAGAGATGCACCATATTCGCGAGGGGAAGCACGGCGCGCGATCGGCGAGGCAGGCGATCGCCATCGGGTTATCCAAGGCGCGCCGCGCCGGGGTCGACCTGCCGCCGCCAGGGAAAGGGAAGACCACCGAGCGCACGAGAAAGAGCGCCGAGCGCGCCTGGCGTCGCGGTCAAGGCGAGCCCGCCAAGGGCAAGCCGTCGGCCCGGCGCTCGCGGGCCACCGAGAACGCGCTGAAACGAAAAGGGCATTCCGCCGCGTCGCACGAGGCGCTCTCGAAGCAGGCCCACGCGGCGGCCCGCCGGCGCACGAAGGACGAACGCTCGGCAGCCGCCCAAAAAGCCGTCGAAACAAAAGGTCCGCGAGAGCGTCATGAGGCAGCCGTGAAGGCCGTTCGCACCAAGGGGCGGGCGGGCCTTAAGCGGGCCGCGCGACAGGCCGCCCGGACGCGAACAACGCGGGCCGCCAACTCGTGAAACGCGGGCGTACCGAGCGCGACTTGCAGGCGCACGCGGCGCAAAGCCCCGCCGCGTGCGCGATTTTGTACCTCTACCCGCGCCGTTTGAAGAACTGAATCTCGCGCTCGTGCTGTTGGGCACCCGCGCGGGAGTCAAATGTCCCCAGGTTTCGCCGGTGGCCCGTCCTGGGGTCGATCTTGCGGGAATAAAGCCGATACTTACCTGACTTCAATTTGCGAATCACGAGAACGGCCTCCGTTAAGCACCTCAAGAGCGAGGGGGATCGTGCTGATCGCGCCGACGGCGAGAAGAGTCCAGCCGACTGCCTTGCGCTGCTCGTCGGAAAGCCGATCGGCCAGCAACAGGCCGATTCCCGCGCCCAGCGCTCCGCGTGTTCCGGCGATCAAGCCCAGTTCCGGTAAGGTTACTCGCACCTCTTTCATGGCGACTCCTCCTGTGAAAACGAAGAAAGTCACCAAGAAAGGAGCAACTCTCGCGCCCTGGGACCGGTTTCGCTCCCGGCCACCTAGGAAACCTACGCCCCGGCCGCATATAGTGGCCGTTAACTCGACGTTTCGTCCGCCAGGGTATGAACTGTAGTCCGGATTTGGCCACCTCGACGCGAGCCGAAGACGATCCCCAGCCTCAATGGGACGCACACATGCGCCCCGTAACGCTCCCTACGGCCCTAGCGGCGATTCTGTGCGCCGTGCTTTGGGGCGGCCTGGCGGTGGCCGTTCGATTTACCCAGGACGGCATCCCGCCGCTGGCGACGGCCGGTTTGCGGTTCGGCATCGCCACGATCCTTTTGGCCGGCACCATCGTCGGGCAGGGCGCGTCGCTGGCGATTGACGGCCGGCAATTCCTGGCGATCCTGCCGGTCGGCCTGCTGCTTTTCTCGCAAATCGGCTCGTACCACTACGGGCAAGCCTACACCAGCAGCGCGCATGGGTCGGTTCTCATCGGCTCCTACCCGGTGTTCGTCGCGCTGGTCGCCCACTTTCTGCTGAAGGGCGACCGGGTGTCGCCCGGCAAGCTGGCCGGTCTTCTGGTCGCTTTCGGCGGCCTGCTGGCGATCGTCGCCGGCGCGCGACCATCCGCCGGAAAGACGACGACCGCAGGGGACGCCGCCACGCTCTACGGAGACGGCATCATCCTCTTCAGCAGCGTGCTGATCGGCGTCAACACGGTTATGAGCAAGCGGGCTCTGACGCTGGTCGCCGTTCCCAAGCTGCTTTTCTGGAGCAACGTTATTGCGACCGGGCTGTTCTTTGCGACTAGTTTTGCGATTGAGCGAGACGTTGCCTGGCGATTCAGCCCGGCCGTGGCCTGGGGCCTGGCTTATCAGGCGGTCGTGATCGCCTGGATTTGCTTCTTGATCTGGACGGCCCTTCTGCGCCACCATCGCGCCAGCCATATTGCGGTATTCGGATTTGCACAGCCGCTGTGCGGCATGGCTTTCGGCATCTGGCTCCGCGGCGACCCGATGACCGTCAGCTTGGCACTGGGAGGAGCCGCGGTCGCGGCAGGCATCGTCTTGGTGACGCGGGCGGAAGGCTGATTTGAGCAGGTGCTCGACTTTCGATCGTGGCAGGCCGAGAGCTTGGCAAGCGCAGCCGCATAATGGCCTTGCGTTGTTAACTTGATCGGGCCGAATGCGGTTGAATTGGTCTCGCGGCGAATCTGGCCAGGAGAACAGAATGCGAGCTTTGGTAACCGGCGCAAGCGGCTTTATCGGAAAACACCTGCTCAAGCGGCTAGGTGAGGCGGTGGTGGCGACGCGCAGCGCGAACCGATTTTCGGGACCGGCTGGGGTTCGGGTTCATCAGTGGGATCCGATGTCCGGACCGCTGCCGACCGAGGCGCTGCGGGATGTCGACGTGGTCTTCCATCTGGCGGGCGAGCCCGTCGCCTCGGGGCGATGGACGGCGAAGAAAAAAACCCGCATACGCGATAGCCGGCGCGTGGGCACGGCGAACCTGGTACGTGGATTGGCCGCCGCCGATCCCCGACCGCGCGTCCTCGTCTGTTCGTCGGCGGTGGGCTACTACGGCGACCGGCGAGACGAAATCCTCGACGAAGGCTCCGCGCCCGGCGACGACTTCCTGGCCGAGGTTTGCCGTTTGTGGGAACTGGCTGCGTCCGAGGCAAAACGCCTCGGCGTGCGTGTGGTTTCCGCCAGAACGGGCATCGTGTTGGGACGTGACGGGGGGGCGCTGGCCAAGATGCTGTTGCCGTTCAAGCTCGGCCTGGGAGGACGCCTCGGCAGCGGCCGGCAGTGGATGCCGTGGATTCACGTCGAAGACATGATCGGGCTGCTTCTGCACGCGGCCACGCAGGATGAGATTGAAGGGCCGATGAATGTCACGGCGCCCCATCCCGTAACCAACCGCGAATTCACCGGCGCCTTGGCGGCGACCTTGCGGCGTCCGGCCGTACTTCCCGTACCCGGCACGATACTTAAGCTGGTGGCCGGCGAGTTCGCCGAAGTTCTGCTGTCATCGCAACGGGCCGTCCCCCAGGTCGCCTTGCGCACGGGTTTTGCGTTTCAATACCCCGATCTCCAACCGGCCCTCGAGCAGATCTTGCGGCAACCATGACCCACCGACTCGTTCGCGCACAGACGGTGCCACGACCACGAGATGAAGTCTTCGAGTTCTTCTCGGATGCGAAGAACCTCGAGCAGATCACGCCCGAATTCCTGAGGTTCCATATCCTGTTGCCCGAACAGCATGCGCCCGTCTATGACGGCATGCTGATCGACTACCGGCTGCGGCTGGGCGGCATTCCTCTGCGGTGGCAGTCCCGCATCGAGTCGTTTGACCCGCCCCGCGGTTTCGTCGACGTGCAGACTCGTGGACCTTACCGGTCCTGGCGTCACGTTCACCTATTTGAGGAGACGCCCGCCGGAACCCGCCTCCTGGACCAGGTCGACTACGAGCTGCCACTGGCGTTTTTCGGGTCGCTGGCTCACGCGCTGTTTGTCCGGCGGACGCTGGAGCGCATTTTTGATTATCGCGAAGCCGCGGTGAGACGGCTGTTCGGTCCGGGGCCCGATCAAGCGGCCGATCAGGAGTCGACCGTATCCAGCGGCAAGCCGACCGCCCGATTGTAGAACTCGTCTGTGTCGAGCAAGGTCTCGGTATTCGACTCGGTGCCGTACCCCAACTGGACATTGTTGATGAAAGCGGCAAGGCCCGCCGGGTCGATCGGCCGCCCCAGGTACCGCTCGTAGAGACTGTTGTAAGACCGGGTCAGGAACTCGTTGCTGTTGAGCACCTGCGTCGCGAACTCGATGTGCGTCATGCCGTGCGTCAACTGGTAACTGAAGTAGGCCAGGTCGCTTGCGCTGGGGGCGCGTTTGAGGGCGTCTTCAAAAACGGCCGTAATGAAACCATCGACCGTATCGCCGGCGAGATTATAGAACTCGTCTGAGTTGATAAGCAGCGCGGCGGTTCGCCGCTCGGTGCCCGGTCCGCTTCTCGTTCCCTGAAGGTTGATGACCAATTGCAGAAAATAATTCTCGCCTTGAATATCGGCGGCGCGGTGCAAATAGGTCTCGTAGGCGCTCTCGATTTCACCTCGGCGATATTCGTAGGGGGGCGTGTCCTCAATGACGATGCTCACAAACGTTTGCCGATCGAGGTGGTTCTTTTGGTACTGGCCGGTCCAGTAATTCACCTCAGCCATTGAAATGGGACGTTCCAGCAGGTCTTTCAGCACCTCGTACACGTAGCGCTGGTCGGCGGTGCCCTGCGTGCCGTCGGGCAACACGGGAGCGATCAACGTCGAGTCGCTGACGATTGCGGTGTTCGCCGGCGCCGTAGCATCCACGATACCCACGATCACCGGCATCTGGCTGACGTCGGAGAAGGTATGCGAGCCAAACACCACGTACGTTCCGTTTGCCGCCTGCACCACCGTACCCGCCGAAGTTGTGCCGTCTCCCCAGGCGATGCTGGTGGCGAAGTTGCTGGCCGGTTCGCTGCCGTTTCCCGCCGTGAAAGTCGCCACCGGAATGTTCGTAAGCGGAGCCGTCTCAAAGCCGTTGATGGGAAGCGCCGTGGCGACAATCGGGTTGGCCGACGGCACGATGCGGACCTCCAGATGCTCGCAAATGGAATTCCCCAGCACGTTTCGTCGCCGGGCCGGCCGTCCGCGGCCACGGGATGCGTTTCGCCCCCTCGATGGCCGAAAGTGCGACAGCAACGCGCGAACGGACGCGATCAGGCGTGTCATGAATCTGCTCCGAGATGTGCCATTCCTGTTACGACGAAACCACAGCCGCGGGATAAACGCCAGAGGGCGCCGGTGCGTTGATCCAGAGACGCTACAGCCGTTATCGGCCGCATATTCGTTGCCGTTCGACCTGGCGGTTTGCGCGCGGCGCAGTCACCCCAAGTCGCCTCCTTGTAGCGGCAGGACTCTCCGCGCCGGTGGGGGCGGGGTAGAAAAGGCTGACTGCACAAGGTACCGTGATTATAATGCGATCGCCCGTTTGTGGCGCGAAATACGCTCGCGCCGCCGAGCGCGGCGCCAGCCGTCCGCCGCCGGAAGCGTCGATCGGCTACCCTGCCTGCCCAACCCCGCCACCCGCCCCCCCTGTCAGCGATTTACCATTCGAGGAAGCTATGCGTGTTTGTTTTCTTGTGTTCGGTCTGGCAACCGCGGTCTGCGCGGCAACGAGGCTAGGAGCCGAAGAGCAGATCCTATTCACGGAGCAGCCCCAGATCGCCGCAACCGGAGAGGGGGGTTTTGACCTTCTGCCCGGCTTCCAGGTCGAGCACTTGTTTACCGTGCCCAAAGATCAGCTTGGCTCCTGGGTGTCGATCACCTTTGACGACAAGGGGCGATTAATCGCCAGCGATCAAGGCGATAAGGGGCTGTGCCGCATCACGCTGCCGGCGCCTGGCTCGGCCGAACCGACCCGCGTGGAGCGATTGGAGGCGAAGATCAGCTCGGCTCAGGGGATGCTTTACGCCTTCGGCTCGCTCTACGTCTCCACCAACGGCTTTTCTGGCGGCAACGGTCTTTACCGCGTGAAGGACACCAACGGCGACGACCATTTCGACCAGGTCGACAAGCTCAAGGAGGTCGGAGGGGGAGGCGAGCACGGGCCGCACGCGCTGTTGCTCGGGCCGGACGGAAAGTCGATTTATTATTTGTGCGGCAACTTCACTCCCCCGCCTTTTAAGCCGAGCGATCCCCCGAACCCCAACCACCGCAGCCGCGCGCCGACGAACTGGGGTGAGGATCTTCTGTTGCCGCGGCAATGGGACGCCGGCGGGTTCGCCATCGGCGTGATGGCGCCGGGCGGCTGGGTGGCCAAGACCGACCCTGAGGGAAAAACCTGGGACATCGTCAGCAACGGCTACCGCAATCCCTACGACATGGCCTTCAACGCCGACGGCGAGCTGTTCGTCTACGACGCCGACATGGAATGGGACATGGGCAGCCCCTGGTACCGCCCGACGCGCGTGTTGCACGCCACGAGCGGTAGCGAGTTCGGGTGGCGCAGCGGCACGGGCAAATGGCCGGAGTATTACGTCGACAGCCTGCCCTCGGTGGTGGACATTGGTCCCGGCTCACCCGTGGGTGTGGCTTACGGTTATGGCGCAAAATTCCCGGCCAAATATCAGCGGGCCCTATTCATTTGCGATTGGACGTTCGGAACGATGTACGCCGTTCACCTCGAGCCGGCCGGCGCAAGCTACAAGGCCATCAAAGAGGAGTTCTTGGGGCGATCGCCGCTGCCGCTCACGGACGCCGCCGTGGGGCCGGACAGGGCTCTCTATTTCACCACGGGGGGGCGCGGCACGCAGTCGGAACTGTTTCGCGTGACCTACGTCGGCCAGGAACCAACGGCGGCGGTCGAAACGCGTGACAGCCGGTTCGCCGAGCTGCGTGCCCTGCGGCAACAGATCGAGGCCTACCACGCCAAGGCCGACGACGCTGGCAAGGCGATCGAATTCGCCTACCCCCATCTTGGACACCCCGACCGCCATATCCGTTTCGCCGCGCGCATTGCCTTGGAAGACCAGGATGTGAAGCTGTGGCAAGACCGCGTGCTGGGCGAGGCGAATCCAGAATCGTTGATTACCGGCGCGGTCGGTCTGGCACGGCAAGGTGAAAAACCGCTGCTGCCGAAGGTCTTCGCGGCCCTCGCCCGACTCGATTGGGCGGCTCTTTCAGAGACCCAGCAGCTTGAGTTGCTGAGGGCCTATCAGCTCGCGTTCATCCGCCTGGGAGAACCGGACGACGAAATGCGTGCGGCGCTCACGGCCAAGCTCGATCCGCTCTTCCCTTCGAAGAGCGACCCGCTCAACCGTGAATTGTGCAACCTGCTCGTTTATCTCCGCTCGCCGACGATCGTTGCCAAAGGCGTGGCGTTACTCGAGGAGCCGCCCAAGCGGCCGGCCGGCGAGGCGGCATCGATGTTGTCGCGCAACCAGGGCTATGGCGGCCAGATTGCGGCCATGCTGGCCAACTTTCCCGACGCGACGCAGATGCACTATGCGTTTGTCTTGCGTAACGTGAAAGAAGGCTGGACATTGCCCCAGCGAAAGGCGTACTTCGACTGGTTTGAGCGGGCCCGGGGCTGGAGCGGCGGCGCCAGCTACCAGGGCTTTTTGCGCAACATCGAGCGCGAAGCTTTTGAGAACGCCAGCGAGTCGGAACGGCTGGCCATCGAGGCGTTCGGCGCCCGCAAGCCTTATCAGCCGCCCCCCTTGCCCAAGGCCGCCGGGCCGGGCCGGGATCGGACCGTCGTCGATCTCCTCGGTCTAGCCGCTGCACTCAAGGGCCGGAATTTTGACAACGGCCAGAAGATGTTCGCCGCCGCACGGTGCGTCGTTTGCCATCGTTTTGCCGGAGACGGAGGCGCCACCGGCCCCGATCTGACCCAGTTGGCCGGCCGATTCAACGTCAAGGATCTGAGCGAAGCGATGATCGAGCCGAGCAAGGTGATCAGCGATCAGTACCGGGCCTCGATCATCGAAACCAAGGACGGACAGTTTGTCAGCGGGCGAATCGTCTCGGCGACCGACGACAAGCTCGTGGTGGTCACGAACCCGGAAGACGCTACGAAGAATGTGGAAATCCGCCGCGCCAATATCGAATCGATGCAAGCTTCTCCCGTGTCGCTGATGCCCGACGGCCTGCTCAAGCCCCTCAACGACGACGAGGTGCTCGACCTGCTCGCCTATCTGCTTTCTCGTGGCAACAAGAACGACGCCCTGTTTCGTAATTAGCGCGGAAAGGAAAACCATCTTCCGACATCGTCGCCCGCGTCGGGGCTTGTTCCCGGCAGGCCGTCACTGATAGGCTAACCGCCATCGCTGAGCAACCGAGCGCCCCGAACCGGCCTTTGCCGGTCGATCGCATGATCCGCCGTCCGCAAGCGACGGGATCGCCCAATGGACCGTCTCTCACGTCTTTATCGTCCGTCGCTCGCCCTGCTGACCGACCTGTACGAGTTGACGATGGCGTACGGTTACTGGAAGTCGGGCACGGCCGAGCGCGAGGCCGTGTTTCACCTCGCCTTCCGCCATTGTCCCTTTCACGGCGGCTTTACGGTTGCCTGCGGTCTGGCCTATGCAATTGACTGGCTGAGTCACCTGCGATTCGACGACGAGGACCTGGCCTACCTCGGGTCGCTGACGGGCGTGGACGGGCAGCCTCTTTTCGAGCGCCCGTTCCTCGACGAGCTGGGGCGAATGGAGTTCCGTTGCGACGTCGACGCCATCCCGGAAGGCACGCTCGTTTTTCCGCACGAGCCGCTGGTGCGCGTTCAGGGAGAAATCTGGCAGGCGCAGCTCGTTGAATCGGCGCTATTGAACGTCATCAATTTTCAGACGCTCATCGCGACCAAGTCCGCCAGAGTCTGTCTGGCGGCGCGAGGCGAGCCGGTGCTCGAGTTCGGGCTGCGCCGGGCGCAGGGCGTCGACGGCTCGCTCGCCGCCGCGCGGGCCGCCTACGTCGGCGGCTGCGACTCGACCTCGAACGTCCTGGCCGGCCGCTGGTTCGGCATCCCGGTGCGCGGAACGCACGCCCATAGCTGGGTGATGTCGTTTGGCAGCGAGCTGGAAAGCTTTCAGGCCTACGCTCAGGCCATGCCGAACAACTGCGTCTTTCTCGTCGACACCTACGACACGCTGAAGGGGGTGCGGCACGCGGTGGAGGTCGGCCGCTGGCTCCGCTCGCAGGGACACAAGCTGCTCGGCGTGCGGCTCGATTCGGGCGATCTGGCGTACCTCAGCATCGAGGCCCGAAGGATTCTCGACGAGGGCGGCCTGCACGACACCTTCATCGTGGCCAGCGGAGACCTCAACGAACAGCTTATCGCCAGCCTCAAGCAGCAGCAGGCCACGATCGGCGTGTGGGGTGTGGGAACGCATCTCGTGACGGGTTTTGACGAGCCGGCGCTGGGCGGCGTCTACAAGCTCTCGGCGATCCGGGAACCAGGCGGCGCGTGGCGGCGGTGCGTCAAGCTTTCCGAGCAGGTGATCAAGAGCTCGACTCCCGGCATCCTGCAAGTGCGGCGCTATGAGCGCGGCGGCGAGTGCGTGGGCGACATGATCTACGACATCGAGCTAGGATGTGGCGACCCGCGTCTGATCGTCAATCCGCACGACGAAACCCGCCGCAAGCGAATTCCCGACGACGCGCAGCACCAGGATTTGCTGGTGCCCGTCTTTCGGCAGGGCCGGCTCGTCTACGACCAGCCCGACCTGGCGGCGGTGCGGGAGAGCACGCGGCAGCAGCTCGACCGGTTCTCGGTAAGCATCAAGCGGTTCGAGAATCCGCACGAATACCCCGCCGGCCTGGAGCTCCGGCTGCACGAGCTGCGCAAGAAACTGATCCTGGAAGCACGTGGGTTTCGATGACGCTTCGAGGTTCTCCTGCAATTACGACCTGTGGGGTGACTTATGCGGCCCGCTGCAACAATCGCCGCGACCGCTCGCGGTTCAGGTCGACCAGCAGCGACTGCACGACCCGATCGCTGGCCTGCGAGATTACGGACGCCAGCCGCGCTTGGGAAAGGCCGGCATGGCGGCCGACGAGCAGCGCAGCTTCGGCTCGAATCACGGGACCTGCTTTCGCCCGGACGTAGCCGCGTGCCTCGGCCCGGCTCCAATCCAACACGTGCAGTCCGATCGACTCTCGCGCCGCGGCGTAGGCGCGCTGCGCGAGCTGCCTGGACAGCTCCGTAACCGAAGGACGGCTGCACAATTCGACGATAAGATTCTTCAGGCCCATGACCAAGGCATCCTTATCTGAGAGGTCGCCAAGAGACCCGTAGGGTGGCCGCGAGAGTAGGCAGCGCCGACCGAGTTTCCTTGGCAGTCTCTAAATCAGGGTGAAACGGGTTGATCTCACTGGTATGAATCGAATCGGGGCGGCCGGCTTCTTCAATCGCCGTCACATGCGCGGATCAGGCAGACTTTGAGGGACAACGATGCGAGATTTAAACGGCAAGAAGGTGTTCATTACGGGAGCGGGACACGGGCTGGGACGCGAGATGGCGATTGCTTTTTCGTCAGCCGGCGCGGAGGTGATTGCCACCGACCTGACGGCGCATGGAGTCGACGAAACGGTAGGGCTGGTGAATCAAGCGGGCGGGCGCGCCGCCGGCTATCCCCTCGACGTGACCGATAACGCGATGGTCCTATCGGTCCGCGAGCGTGTTCACTCCGAGCATGGTCCGGTGGACGTCCTGGTCAACAACGCGGGGGTGGCCTACGGCGGGGCGTTTCTCGACGTGCCGCTGGAAGAACACCACGCCACGTATCGCGTCAACCTTTTGGGAGAAGTGGCCGTCACCCACGCCTTCTTGCCCGACCTGATCGGCAGAAGCGAGGCGCACCTGGTCAACGTGGCCAGCGCGTCCGGATTCATCGCCCTGCCATACGCCACGACGTATGCTTCCAGCAAATGGGGTGTGCTCGGCTTTTCGGAATCGATCCGCGAGGAGTTGCGACTGCTGGGGCACCGCCACGTCTCGGTCACGGCCGTCTGCCCCAGCTACATCGACACCGGCATGGCCGCCGGCGTGCGCGTCCCCCGCCTGTCTCGCATGCTACGTTCTGCAGACGTGGCAAGGCTGGTCGTTGCCGCCGTCAAGAAGCGGCACGAGTTGGTGCTCACCCCCTGGCTGGTCAAGATCACGCCATTCAGCAAAGGCGTCCTGCCGCCTTCCTGGTTCCGCCGCACCTGCGACTGGCTGGGAATCACCGCCAGTATGTCGACCTGGTACGGCCATAAGCCGCCGCAAAAGTAAGACCGAGCTGCAGCGGCTTCCGCCCGCACCCTCGCCGCATCGGGCTTTCGACCGGTAGCCAACGTGCCGGCGATCGTGTCGGCGCGTGCCAAAAGATTCCTTAAAGGTTTCTTCGGCTGCTTGCGAAGGATCTGCGGTCGATCCGACAATAGTTGGTCAGAACGGGCAGACCGATCCCCAACACGGCTTGCGGCGGAATGGAGCCGGGCGAATTGGATCCGAGTGAGCACGCCCTGCGTGAAGCGGTGCTGGCCGGCAGCGAGACGGCCTGGCGGGCGCTGTACGAGGCGAATTTCGATGCGCTTTATGCGTTCGTCTGGCACCGCGCGGGCCGGCAAACGCACCGAGCCGACGAGGTGGTCCAAGAAACATGGCTCGTGGCGGTCCGTCGAATCGCGGATTTCGACCCCTCGCACGCGCCGTTTGAAGCCTGGTTGAAAGGGATCGCCGCCAACGTGCTTAGAAACCATCTCCGCCGCTGGAAACGGGACAGCCGAACCAGTTCGCTTGACTCGGCTCAGGTATCGCAAACCGACGGGCTCTCCGACGCCGGCGAACGGATGGCCCTGGCCCTCACGGGGCTACCCGCCCGCTATCAGGCCGTGTTGAGAGCGAAATACGAAGAGAAGCTGACGGTCAACGAGATCGGACAGCGACTGGGGAGCACGGCCAAGGCGGTCGAGTCGATGCTATCGCGGGCCCGCGAGGCGCTGCGGCGCGCGTATGACAAATTGCAGACAGAAGAGTGACGAGGTGCTGAAATGAGCGACGCATCCGACGCGGAACCGTTGCTGGAAGGAATCAACTGGCCGTCGAGGCCGGCACCGCCAGACGGCCTACGCGCGGAAGTCTTAACGAAGACCACGCGGCTGGTTCGCCGGCGGGCGCAGCGTCGCCGCTGGGGAGTGGTTGCGGGGTGGGGGTTGGCCTATGCGGCCGGCATAGCGACCGCCTGGTTTGGCCGGCCGGGCGATAGCCGGCCGGCGGTGAGCGATCCGCCGGAAGCCGCCACGCAAGTCGCGGCTAACGTTGCCGCGGGCGAAGCGCCCCTGGAAAACCTCGCTCTGCTGTCGCCCAACGAATTGCGTCGCCGCGTTGCCGGCGCGCCGCGGCCGCAGCAAATCCGTCTGCTGCGTCTGGCGGGCGACCGTTACCTGTTTGGAACCGCCGATGTTGAATCGGCGCTGGACTGCTATCGCCAGGTCATCGAGTTGACTCCGCCCGCCGACCTGGCTAAGCGACAACCAGACGACAGTTGGCTGTTGGCGGAGCTTAAATCGTCGGCGGCAGATAGCAGCGCGCGGCTCGCCGCGGAATAGAATCCTGGCCGTCGCCGGGATTGTTGTAATAAACACACTCGAATCGGAGCATCGGAAATGCACCTCCTCAAGCTTTGTTTGGTCTCAGTAAGCCTGCTTCTCTTCGCCGCGACAGGAACGTTTGCGCAGCTCGCGCAGGATGACGCCGACCTGATTGACGATTTGCCCAAGAAGCGTAAGGAGGCTGCCAGAGAGATTCCGCAGCCGGCGAGGAAGACGAAGAGCGATCCTCGTCAACCACTGCCGCCGCGTCCGAGCGTCGACCTGATCGACGATGTGTCACCGGAGCAAAAAGAAGCGGCCGAGCGCAACGCGGCGCGGAAGAACGAAAACGCGATCCCGGACAATCTGGCCGACGCGCTGGCACGCGCTTTGCGCAACAGCCCGACCATCCTGGTGGCCGACGCCAAAGTGCGGCAAGCCCAGGCCGAGTTGAATGAGGTGCGCCTGAGCGTGGTCCAGGAGCTGACGCTCGCCTTCCAGCGACGAGCCAGCAACAAGGCGGACCTGGCACTTCAGGAAGCGACCAGGACGGAGGCGGTCGAAAAGGGCTATGCGAAGGACACAAGCACCGAGGCAATGACGAAGCTCCGCCAGGCGATTCTTGAGGACGAAACGAGGATCCTCTACCTGCTAGGCGTCGGAGCGGATCGTGCCGCCGAGGCGCATGGCGCGTTACCGGCCGGCGGCTCGATGATGCCGCCCGGCATGGGAATGATGCCCAGCACCCCAATGCCGGGCATGGCGCCGATGGGCGGTATGAGCGGTGGAATGGCTGGCCCGATGATGGGTCCGGGAGGGATGATGGGTATGGCGCCGATGGGCGGTATGAGCGATGGAATGGCTGCCCCGATGATGGGTGCGGGAGGGATGATGGGCATGGCACCCGGAAGAACAGCCAAAGGTCAAGGGAAAAAGCGCCAAGCCGATCTTCCTGAACACGTGCGCGCCTTCCTGGATAAGCGCCTTGACGTGGACTTCAACGAGGTGCCGTTGGACGACGTTCTGGCTTATCTGAAGGAAGTAGGCGGCGGCGATATCGCCTTCGTGATCGAGAGTCCGCAGGCCTGGGAATCTGGCTCGGAGGGTCATTCGGTTACGCTGTCGCTCAAACAGGTGTCGGTCCGAGCGGTCTTGCAAGCCCTGGTCGACCTGCATCGTTGCGCTTTTGTGTTTCGCGATTACGGCATCCTGGTGCTTGGCCCCGATGTCGACGGCACGGAGCCGTTCGAGTCCTTCAAGGCGGCTGGAACTCCAATGGTTGCCCCGCCGAGCGCGGTTCATTTCGGCGGCGTCGGTGGCGGTGGCATGATCGGCACCCCTCCCTCCGCGCCTCCTACTGCGGCTGAAAAACCGTCGGATGAATGAGACTCCTCCCGCATAAGCCGGAGGCATCTATCGCGTCGCGGCCCGCGCCGCGGCGACGTCCTTGACAAGCTGCTCCTTCAGCTCCTCGATGCCGCTAAACGGCCGCACGTCGCGCAGGCGGCTGACAAAATCGACCTCGAGGGCCTCGCCGTAAATCGGATGACGGAAGTCGATCAGGTGAACCTCCACTTTGAGCTCCTGCTCGCCGAAGGTCGGGTTGGTGCCGACGTTGATGGCCGCCGCAAAGCTCTCCCCGTTGAGATGCGCGCGCCCGCCGTACACGCCCGCGCCGGGCAGCAGGGTGTCGATCCCCGCCAGGTTCGCGGTCGGAAAGCCGATTCTTGCGCCGCGGCCGGCGCCGTGCGTCACGATGCCGCGAATGCAGTAGGGCTGCGTCAACAGGCGGCGGGCCTCGTCGACGCTTCCCGCCGCGATCAGGTCGCGCACCCGCGAACTGGAAACCACCGCGCCGTCGATGACCACCGGCTCGACGATCTCAAGTTGCATCCCCTCCTCCGCCGTCAGCCGGCCCAGGACGTCGATGTTGCCAGTGCGGTTATGCCCAAAAAAGAAGTTTGGGCCCTCCACCATCGCGCGGGCCGCCAGCCTGTCGCACACAATCTGCCGGAAGAACTCTCGGTCCGACAGTTGCAAGAGCTTTTCGTCGGTGGGGTAGGCGATCGTCCAGTCGACGCCCAACTGGGCAAGCAAGCGCGCTTTGCGCTCGGTCCACGTGAGGGGCCAGGGCGCGCGTTCCGGCCGCAAGAGACGCACGGGATGAGGATCGAAGGTGAACACGACGGCAGGACCGGCCAAATCGCGGGCACGCGCTACGAGCCGATCGATCAGGCGAGCATGACCCAAGTGAACGCCGTCGAAATTGCCGATCGTGAGCGCTCCCCCACGCAGCTCATCGGGCACGGAGGCCAAATCCCGCAGAAGTTTCACAGTTGCGTAGGAGTTTCACAGCCGCGCAGAAGTTTCACAGTCGCGTAGGAATTTCACGGATGGCGCGTCAACGGCCTCGACGGCAAAGGGGCGGAAACGCTGAGGTGATTATGGGGGGGCACCCCGGCACGGTCAACCGTACTCCCCTGCGCTCCGCCGCGTGTGGTATGGTTAGATGTAGCGAGTTTATCGACGACGACCGAATGGAACAAAAGCAGTATTACCTTTCGCCCGACCTGGCCCATCGCCTGGCGGCCATAGATGTCGGCACCAACAGCATCCGCCTGGTTGTGGCAGAGGCGCTGCGAGAGGGAAACTACCGGATTCTCACGGAAGAGAAAGACACGGCCCGGCTGGGAAAAGACTTGGCCACCTCGGGGCGGCTCAATGCCGTCGCCGTGGAGCGATCGCTCGAGGCGCTGCGGAGAATGAAGCAGATCGCCGCCGGATACCAGGTTCGCGAACTGCGGGTGATCGGCACCTGCGCGCTGCGCGAAGCGGCTGACGGCGAGGAGTTCTGCCGCCGAGCGAAACAGGAGATCGGCCTCGACGTTGAGGTGATCGGCGCCGACCAGGAAGCCCTGCTCGCATTTTCCAGCGTGGCCCGCGCGTTCAATCTGGACGGCAAGAACGTAGCCATCGCGGATATCGGCGGCGGGAGCACCGAAATCATCGTGGCCTCCGGCCGCGCGATCGAAGAGGTCTTCACCACGCCGCTCGGAGCCGTCCGCATGACCGACATGTACCTCAACGGTCATGATGCGTCGGGCGATCCGTTTGAGAACCTGCAGGACGGGATCGACCGCGAGCTGCGCCGCCACACCAAGCGGCTGATGCTGTGGCCGCACCTCCTGATTGGTTCGGGCGGCACGTTTACGACCCTGGCCGAGATGATCATGGCGGCCAAGGGACAGACGGGGTTGCCGCTGCGAGGCTACGAAGTAACCCACGCCGACGTAGGCCACCTTCTTGACCGGCTACGGAAGCTGCCATCCAAGGCTCGACGCAACCTACCGGGCCTCAGCCCCGATCGGGCCGACATCATTCTGGCGGGAGTGGCGATCGTGGACGGCCTGATGCGTCGTTTGAAGGTCAACCGCCTGCAGGTGCACGACCGTGGGGTGCGCGACGGTTTGCTCTTGACCATGCTCGACCAGTCGCTGGGGGCGCGGCGGGACGACCCTCACGACCAGGAAGCCGCCATCGACCGGTTCGCCGTGAACTGCGGCGTCGATCTGAAACACGCGCGGCAAGTGGCCAAGCTGGCGGGACAGATTTTTGCCCAGGTCGTGGGCGAGGCCGGCTTAACGAGCGGCGATCGGCTCTTGCTGGATGCGGCCGCCAAGCTGCAAGACGTGGGTTATCTGATCGACTACGAGAAGCACCACAAACACAGCTACCACCTGATCCTGCACAGTCGCCTGGCCGGCTTTCAGCCGCACCAGCTCGAACTGATCGCCAACGTCGCCCGTTACCACCGGGGCAAGGAGCCGAAGAAGAAGCACGCCAATTTCAAGCGACTTTCCAGCAAGGACCAGCAGCGGGTGCGCAAGCTGGCCGCCATCCTGCGGCTGGCGGGCGGATTCGACCGCAGCAACACGCAGCAGGTGCGGGAGATCGTCGTCTCGGTCAACCCGACGCAGATTGTGATGCGGGCCGTGGCGGATGAACCGCCAGAGGTCGATCTGTGGGCCGCCCGCCGCCGCGCCGAGGCTTTTGAAAGGGAATTTGGCCGCGACTTGACGATTGAGTGGCTCGACTCGCGCCGGCTGCACGAAGTCGCCGGGACGACGTCGGGGGGCCAAGCCCGGGTGCTTTCCGTGCACCGCGCATAAAAAAGGCGCCGGAATCACTCCGACGCCTTTTCAGATTTGCGGGCGAACCCGGGCATGCTATTTCTTCGTGACTTCAAAACCCTTCTCGAAGGCCTTGTCGCCAAACACGGCTTCGATCTGCTCGTCGCCCTTCATTTTGGTGACGTTCCCTTTGCAATTGTTGCAGCAGAAGCAAACGTCGGTGCCGTCGACGCTGATCTTCGTTGCCGGGTTCAGATCCTTGCCGGCCAGCGGGCACTTGACCTGTTTGGCCTGACCGGTGACGACGAGCTGCATGTTAGCCTTAGCGGCGTACTTCGCCTTGTCCTTGGCAAACGTGTTCGGGCAATTGTTGCAGCAGAAGTAGACCTTGGCCCCCTTGTAGTCGACACCCGTATCAGCGGCGCACTCCTTGCCGGAGACGGGGCACTTGGCCTTCTCCAGGTTTACCTTGTCGGCCGCGTAGAGCGAGGCGGTCAACAGAGTCGCGATGGCGAGCGAAATCACAGCACGAGTCTTCATGAGAAATCTCCTTGGTCGCGTTGGCCGCGAAACGAGAAAGACGATACCACCGATTTATGCCCTACAGATTATCGAGTCGGAAGGCTTTTGTCATCCCATAATTTTTCGTTGATGCAATCAGAACGAGAGGGCGCCGGCCAGAAGGGTTTCCTGTTCGCAACGCGAATCTGCGAAAAAGGTTACGACGTGCCTACCGAAGCGACACGGTTGGCTGAGCCCACTTGGGCAGAAAAAAAATCAGCTAACTTTCTCTTCACGCCTGCCTGGAATCGTGCTCCGAGGCATCGGGAACATCGTCGCCGGCGGGCGCCGGCAGGCGTTCCCAACGCGGCAACTCGGCATCCCGATTGGTCAGGGCAGCACCGCTCCCTTCGAACATCCGCCGCACCAGCGCCCGATAGCGGCTTCGCTGGCCAGTTGTCACCCAGAGGAGAAAAACGTTCAAGCAGAGAGATGTAAACAACCCGACGCGAGTCAGGGCCGTCTTCGTCGTCAGCGATTCGTCGGGCTTTGCTGAAGGACGGTCGGAGGGGGACTCTGGGTCCTGTGATGCGACCTCCTCTTTTTGCGTAGTGGTTTTCTGCTCTTTGGAGGCGCTAGACGGCTGCTGACGTTCTTCCGTCGGCTCATCTTGTCGCTCCGCAGGCGCTTCGGTCCGGGCTTGATTGCGCGGTTGGCGGAAACCTGTCACTCGGCTGCCAAGCGGCTCGGCTCCTTCCGAATCGGCAAGGCGACCCGGTTCGTCGTCTTCAGGTCGATCTTGGTTGGTCGGGGCCTCGAGCACGAGCGCCGGACCGAGCACCGGTCCGGGTAGCTGCGAAGTGTCGATCTCGGCCGGCGCGGCGCTTTGCGACGCCGCGTTTTTACTTGGCGCCTGCCCGCTGGCGGGGACGACCGCCGGGGGCGGCTCACCATGATGAGGCAACCGCTCGTTGCCGACCGTGATGCGGTACCGCCGCACGTTGCTCACCGAACTGGGCAAATCGCTGAACAAATCGTGGCCGGCTTTTAGCGAGTCGAGGAGCGCCGGATCGACCTGGATGATGTATTCGATTCCGCCGCCGGCCACCGGTTGCCAGCCGTAATCGACACCCATGGCCGCGGCCGACAGACAGAAGAGTAGTCCGGTCATAATTCAAGTTCTCCCGCGCCGCGTCTCCGCTCGTCATCGTAACACGGAGTACAATCCCGCGACATACGCCTCGTAGCCGTTGTATCGTTGCGTCGGGTAGCGATCGCCGCTACCCAGCATGCTCTCGGTGTGCTGCGGCCAGGGGCGCGGCACTTCGGGATCGACGTTCGACTCGAACGGGTACGCGCGCGGGTTCAACGTTGTCCAGAAGGTTGCCGGCTCGTGGTCGAGAAGCTGAATGTTGACGATCGATTTGATCGACTTGTAGCCGTATTTCCACGGCACCACGAGGCGCACCGGCGCGCCGTGCTGTTTCAACAAAGGGTGTCCGTACATGCCGGTCGCCAGCAGCACCAGGTCGTTCTTTGCCTCGGCGACGGTCAACCCTTCGACATACGGCCAGGGAAACGACGGGTGGGAGGCGATGTTGCCGGCTTCCCGCGGACGGTTAAAGGAAATGAACCGCACGTGCGTGGCCGTGGCCAGCGGATCGACGTCTTGTAGCACGCGGGCCAACGGAACGCCGGTCCAGGGCACCGCCATCGCCCACGTCTCGACGCAACGATGCCGGTACAGTCGCTCCGTCAAGTCGGCCGAGTATCGCGACAGAAAATCGCCGATGTCGAGCTTAAGCGGTTGACGGCAAAGCCCGTCGACGTGGATCGTCCAAGGATCCGTCTGGAATCGCTCGACGTATCGCCAGCACCATTTGAGAGCTGAGAATTCGTAGAAGTTCGTGTGCCGGGCTGCGACCGGTTCGTCCGTCTGAGGTCGGTCAAGTTGAAAACGGCCGTCTTGCGGAGCCGGAAAGAACCGCGCCAAGCGGGCGCTTCCGCTTCCCGGAATAATCACCTCGTCGTCGCCGCCGCGCAATCGGCGCCAACCGGCGTAACCGGCGGTAGCGAGCGCGGCTGCACCGATTCCGGTCGCCGCCAGCCACTTGCGACGGCCGACTGCGAGTTCGCGGGGCGTCTCTTTCCCCCCGACTGGATCGAACGGACGACGTTTGCGGATAAACATGGCACTTTTCAGTATACCGGTTGGGAAAGCAGGCGAAGCGCTGCTGGCTGCCGGCCAGACGTCTTGTCGATGAATTCTGGCGGCGCTAGGTGCATTGCGATTCTCCTGCTGTTAGCATGAGGAGCCAGGCGGCAGTTCGAGCCAGCCACGCGGTAGCACCGATGAGCACCACCGGCAAAAAAATGCAGCGCAAATTTGCGGCAAGCACGGGCGTCTTCGCGTTCTGCCTGTCGGCCCTGGTTCTCTACCTCGGCGCCGTTCCGTCACGTCAACCGCCCGCGGCGACCCTCGCCGCGAGCAAGCCGCCTTCGCCCGTCGAGACCGCGACTGACGCGCAACCGACGCCGCCCGACAACGCTCCCCCCAGTCCCTCCCTTGCCGAGCGCAACGCGCCGCAACCGGAGCGGGAAGCGAGCGAGCCCGCCGCGACGATCGCCAGCGAAATCGTGGACGAGCCGACGAAAAACGACCAGCCGGCAAGCGGTCCGGCGAAGCTCCCGGCCCCGGCCGACGGCCCTGCTGTCGCCAAAGAGAAGGCCGATTCGTCCCCGCCGGCGGTGAGAATCGGTGTCGACCAGGTGTCGGGGACCGTGGTCTACATCCCCTTCGTTGCCTCGGCCGCGCCGGCCCCCCGCGTGCGGGACGAAAACGGCGTCGTGTTCTCCGGCCGCTCTGACCAGATCGCCCTGGTCAAGACCCAGATGCGGCAACTCCTCGACCAGATGGGGTGGACCGACAACCAGGTGCTGGTGCGGGAAGCGGCTCGGGGCGAGCGAATCGCTTTTACTCTCAACAGCGCGCCCGGCGACACGAACACGTTCGTCCTTTCCCAGCAGCGAGAGCTCGGCATTGCCCCCGAAGTGATCGGCTACGCCGACCGGCACGGGAAGAAAAAGACACTCGCCCTGGTTTCGCAGAAAGAAATACTGGCGACCATGCTGCAAGCGGGCCGGACCTTCTTGTTCAGCGACGCCAACTGCAGGGTGGATCTGCTGAAGGAACAGATCGCCTTGCGGCAGAACGTCGTGTACTGGGGGATGCGGGCTGACTGGGTCTTTCCGGAAGACAAGCTGTATCGATACAACACGGCCGACTACTGGCAGGTGATGAAGGGGGACGACTGGACGCTTAAGCCCGGCATCAAGGTGAGCGAAGCGATCGCCGACGCCTTCGTGGGCAAATTCTCCTACCAGATCGGCTGCACCAGCGCGTGCCGCTTCATCTTCGCGCACGGCATTCTCGATTTTTATCGAGCGGTGCGACCGAATCCGCCGGTGATTGTCAGGCTCGCCCAACTGCTCGATAACCAACGGCCGTTTGTCGACATCGCGCCGACCGTCAACCGCAACCGAGTTGTCGTGAAGGAAGGCCGGCTGATGGAACGGCACACCGACGTGCCCTGGAACAACTGGGTGCCGGGAGATTGGGGCTGGATCAGGAACGACGACCACAAATCGGCCGAAGAGTTGGGAAGCGAAGGCTGCAACATCATCTACGCGGGGGGCGGCTTTTTCGTCAACTATTATCCTGAACGGCCGCCCAAGACGCTCGACCAGGCGATCAAGCGGGTATTCGGCTGGCGGTTCGGCCTGGAGGAATCCGAGCTCGACTTGCCCGCCGATCTGATGCAGCAACTTCGCGAAGATCCTCGCTCGGGCGGGATGCTCCGCGACGTTCGCGATTACCCGCGAACGTTTGGAGGCGCGGCGCCGGTTCAGCCGGGAGCCTGAATAGCCGCGCGCAATTAGCAGACGCACGTCTTGTTGCCCAACGAAAGCACATCCTTTCGCGGGAGCGAAAGGCGACTTTGGGTCGCTGAACGTGCACTACTTTCGTCGTTCGTCGGTTACCGCTACGGCGAACCCCTCGATCCGATTCTCGGCCAGCTTCAGGTCGCGGACCTCGGAACCAATCCGCACGCCGATCCGACCCATCGGCTGGCGAGTCTCGCGGATATCGTTGCCGGCGATCGTGACCGCCTCGGTCTGCCCCTGCACGTCGACGCCGATCCCCTTGTCGGTGCCGCTGTCGAGGATGCGGTTGCGCTCCAAGCGGTTGCGGTGGGGCGCGAAATCCTTGCCCCGCTCCGGCCGGAAGAGCACACCTGACTCGCCGCTGGCCATGATCTCGTTGTCGCAGATGAGATTGTTGGTGTCGCGGTGGCCGATCGAGACGCCGTATTTGCGGTTGCCACGAATGGAGTTTTTCTCGGCGAGCCCGTACTTCACGCCCCAGCAGAAGAAGATGCCGATGTCGTTCTCCTCCAGCCGGTTGCCGCGGATGACAGGCCGCTGCGACCCCGAGCCGGGATGCAGCCCCAGGCCCGTATTCCCGCGGCTAACGCAGTTTTCGACGGTCACGTCGTGGCAGATCTGCCAGCTTATGCCGTCGCCGTTGTAGTTTCGCGCCGTGACGCCGCGGATGGCGATGCGATTGCAGTCCTGCAGAAAAATGCAACCGGCGTAGTTGCCGTCAAGATTGTCGTTGTGCTCTCTGTCGCCGTCGAGCACGAGGTTCTCGATCGCAACGCCAGAAATGTTCTCGCCGCTGAGAATGGGAAACAGGGTGGAGGCGGTCGATTCGCCCATTAGCCAGAAGTTTTGCCGCAGGGCACGGTCGAGCTTGAAGCGGTTGCCGTCGCGGGCCACAAGCGTCCGTTTGGCGACGTCGGTGCCACCGTTGTGCGGATTGCGCGTGCGCAGGCAGACGCCGTCGCCCACGTGAAAGCCCGACGAGTCGGTAAGCGTAATTTCCTGGTCATACCAGTCGGAGTCGGCCGAGAGCTTTGTCGCGGCCGAGGGCGCCTTGACCAACACGCTGTCGTCGCCGCTGCCCAGCAAGCGAACTTTCGATTGCAGGTAGACCGCGTTTCGCAGCAGATAATTCCCCGGCAGAATCTTCACGGTCCCGCCGCCCAACCGGGCCACGTAATCAACGGCGGCCTGCAGCGCGCGGTCGCTGTCTCCCACGAGGTCGGCCTTCGCCGGGCCGACCGTGAGCATGAGTTTTTCTTTCCAGTCGGGTTCGACGGCGTCGTCGCCCGACGTGGCCCGCGGCTCGATCACCGCCGGCCGCTCCTCGGCAAGCAAGGGATAGGCCGCGCCGGCCGCGGCCAGCGCACTGGTGGACGCCAGGAATCGACGACGTGTAAGAAACGTCAAGGGGCGATTGGTCATGAATGCCTCGGCTTAGTCGGGGGACCGAGACGCCATTTTATACGTCAGGCGGCTGAAATTGAACGTGCGAGAGGGTCGTTCGCCGCGACGGGCGGTCAAAGCTCGGATGAGTTCTGCCAGGCAGGAACGATCTGCGACGTTTCGTCCTGCTCGTCGAGTTTGGTTTCCGGGCGGTTCAGCGCGATCCAGACAAGCGTCGCAACCGCCGAACCGCCGAACATGGCTAAGGCCGTGCTGTAACCCACAAGCGACAGCAGAAGTCCGGTCAGACCCACGCCGGACATGATCACGGCGCTAAGCAGTGGAATCTTAGGCGCGCTCGCGATAAGCCGCGCCGCGCGTTTTTGCATTTCTGAAGGTGAGGGCGGCGCCGACGGCGCCGCACGGCGCTGAACACCTCACCGCTGTTTGACGCACTTCGCGGGAGGCGGACTGCTTTTTTTGAGCTGCGGGATGTATTCGTGGTCCGTGCCGACGTCGAAGGCGTGCACCGCAAAGAAGTGGAATCCCAGGCCCGACACGCCCAAGGCCATAAGCAGTCCGACGGGCACAATCAACGGAAGCGATCCGGCAAGCCTATTCATCAGCAGCAGTCTCGTAGAGGAGGCCAATTCGCTCGGCAACTCTACGTCGCCCCCGATGCTGGAACAAATCGCGCGCCGAGTCAGACATCTCGTTTCAAGAGCGCTACTTCCGGATGCGCCGGCCGCGGCTATCGCTGGTAGCGAAGACGAGAGTCGTAGCGGCACGCCAGAACCGGCTATACGACGCCAACTCAGGCCGCTTCGATTTCGTCTTCGTCGTCGTGGGAAGGCCAGTCGTCGGAATCGTTATAAAGAGGTTCCTCGTCGGGCCAAAGAGGCGCTTCGTCGTCGATATCGAAGGGGGCGGCCTCCTCGCCCGCCGCAGAAACCTCGACTTCGTCTTCCTCTTCGTCCAGTTCCTCGTCGACCGGCTCGTGCCAGTTTGTGTCCGCGAACGGGTGTTGCATCTGGTCTCCCCGCACCACGGTGACGCGATGGGGTCGTTCGTCCTGCTGATCGGCCGGCGGCTCGTCGGCGGGCGCCTCGTGAACCGCAGGTGTCCCTCTCTTGCGCCCGGATTTGCGGCGTTTGCGTTTGACCGGCTTGACTGGCTCGTCATCTTCTTCGTCATCGTCGGCGAGCTCGATCATGCCGTCGCCGGCCGGTTCGGGATGCCACGCCACGGCTGCCTCGTGTTTTTTCCGTTCGCCTTCTTCGGTTTCGCGATGCTCCGCAGCAGGCTCGGCCGGAACGTCGGCGATCTGCCGAGGGTAGACGACCGTGATCGGTTCCGAATCGTCGTTGGCCGGCAGTTCGTGAGCGGCAACCTTGAGGTGGCGAAACAGCTTCCAAAGGTGCTCGTGGCAAGTAAAGACCAGCACCTGGTGGCCCGACTCCGCAAAGTCACGCAGCACCCCCGCGGCCGCTTTGGCCCGCCGAGCGTCGAAGTTGACCAGCACGTCGTCAAGCACGAGAGGCAGATCGACTCCCCGGCGGGCGTAAACGCGTACCAGGGCTAACCGCAGGCTCAGAAAAAGTTGTTCGCGCGTGCCGCGGCTCAACACCTCGACGCTCAGGGTCCGCCCGTCGCTATCGTCGACTTTCAAGCCTCGCTCGCCCAGCGGGGCCCAAACTCGCGTGTAACGGCCTCCGGTCAAAGGCCGCAAATACTCCGACGCCTGCTTGAGCGCTTCCGGCTGGCGGTCGGTTTCGTAGGCGCGGCGAACGCCGTCGAGAGTGGACTCCGTGACCGTCAGGGCGCGCCAGCGGTCGATGGCCTCGCGGATCTGATCTTCAACCATTTCAAGATCCACCAGCCGCGAGGCGAGAGACCTGTCTTCAACGAGCAAGGTCGCCTCTTGCTCTAATCGACCTCGCTGCTCGTAGAGCGCGTGCAGTCGGCTGGTGAGCTGCTTGACCTGACCGGCCAGCTCGGTTCCCCGCGTTGCAAGCTCTGGGGACTCGACTCCGTCCAGCCAGCCGCGCACCTCCTCTTCGCTGAGCCGTCCGGCCAACCCCAGGGCGATATCTCGTGACAGACCGTCTCGCGCGTCGGCCAGGGACCGTCGTCGCGCATGTTCGGCCGCCCTCTCGCGCAGTTCCGCTTCGCTGGCCGCCGCCGCTTCGCCCAGCAATTGCTGGCGCCTTTGCTCTCCGCGGCGTATGGCTGCCGCCAGTTTGCTCTGCTGGCGGCGCAATCGGATCGACCGCTCGTTTAAGGCGTCGCGTTGCGCCGACACGACCTGATGGGCCGCGAGCTGCGCCGTCAATTGGTTGAGCTGGTCCGCGGGCCGATCGCTGACGGGCTTCAGTCCCACGTCGGCCAGGAGCTGCTTGATCCGGCCCGACAGCAGGTCGTACTCGCCCTGTCGCTTGTGCAGTTCGTCGTAGCGACGTTCTTGCTCCCGTCTCACTCCGGCCATCTCGCCGTGGCGGCCCGCGAGCCGTTTCACGACTTTGACCGTGAGGTGCTTGGGCAGACCGGCCGACGAGAGGGCTTGCTCCCAGCGCCGGCGGGCGTCGCGAAGCTCAGCCTCAGCCGCGGCAAGGCGACCGCGCGCCGCCTGAGCCGCGGCCAGCGCGGCTTGCCGCTGCGAGTCGACGCCGAGCAACTCTTCCAGCGCCGCCAGGTCTTTCTCGGCGGTTTGCAGTCGGGTCAAGAGCGGGCCGCCGCCTCGCGGCAGTTGGGCGTCGAGCGATTCCCGCTCTTCTTTGGCCTGTTTGATTTGTGAGGCGAGTATGGTGGCCTGTTTTTGGCAGGCGTCGAGCTGGTTCGCGGCCGATCGATCGAGCAGGTATTTTCCGCCCGCCCCGCCCGCCGCCCCGAGCGCGCCGATCGCGGCCAGCGCCCAACCGGCCGAACCGACCAACGACAACGGGAGGAACATGCTGGCCAGCACCAGGACGACACCGAGCACGAACACGGCCCCCAACCCGATCAGGACCCAGGCGGGCAAAAGCTGGCGGTCGAGCAGCAGCCGGCCCTGATCCGCCAGTTCTCCCTCGTGCCGGGCGAGTTGGCTGAGCCGTTCGTCGACTTGCACACGTCGGCGGAGCTGCGCAACCAGGTTGCCCGCACGCTCCAGCGCGGGCGCAAGTTCCTTTTCTTTGCTTTCGCTAAGGGCCGAGCGGATTTGGCCGGCCAACTCTTCGGCCTGCCGAGTCGATTCGCTTTCTTCCTGCCGGGCGGTGCGGAGCCGGGCTTGGGGCCTCGCCAAAGCGCGGGCCGCCGGCCGCAGACGCTTGACGGCGGCATCGCTCACAGTGAGCTTGTCCGACGCCCGTTTGCCTTCCAGGCCCAGGTCACGGTGATACTGCGCCAGACCGCTTTCCAACCTGGCGATTTCCGACGTCAGCTCGTCGACCTGAGTCTCGAGCGTATTCAGCCAAGCCTCTTGCTCGGCCAGCCCCTCGATGCGCGGCGCGTGGCGGGCCAGCTTGGGGTTAAAGTCGAGGGCGGCCGCCTCGGCGCGCAGGTTCCGCCTCGTGCGGACGATTTCGGCGATTCGCCGCCGACGAGACTCCAGCGCCTCGTTGACCTGGTCCAACCGCTCGATCGTCCCTGAGGGAACGGCGGCCAACGGCGGCAGCGCCGCGATCTGGCGTATCAGCTCCTTCCGCCTGTGCCACGGCACGCGGACGGCCAACGCCGTTTCCACGGCCCGCGCCGCCCGCTCCAACTCAGCCCGTTCGGCCTCGCTGGCTTCAACGTCGCGGGCAAGCTCGCTCAGTTCGTGAACAATGGCCGCCTGCCGATGCACTTGCGAGCGTAGCTCGTCGATTTCGCTCCGAAGTCGGCCGCCTTCTTTAAGCAATTCGCCGAGGCGACAGGCCGCCGGCTCGGTCGACAGGATCCGGCGCCGCGCGCTCGACAGCTCGCGGAGCATGTCGCAGAGGCCGATTCCGCTGAAGCCGACAGAAAGATGGTACAGGAATTCGGCCGCGGCCGAATCGCTGAGCGTGCCGAGTTCCTGCATCTCGCGCAGCCCCACGGCGAACACCTGGTTGAACGTCGCCTCGCCGATCCCGCCCAGCAGACCTTTTTGCAGCAGGAGACCGTCGGACTGCAGGGCTCCGTCGCTCGACAGAATTCGCAGCTCTCCGTCACCGGGCTCGTCGGCCGCATGCCGGCGGATGGTGAAGCGCCCGGCGGCGCCGGCCACCACCAGCGCGCCCCCCCGCTTTCCGCCGTGAACGGGCGGAAGATAACGCTGCCAGCGTTGCGGCGAGAAACCGTAGAGCATGCTCCTTAGGAACTCGAGAAGGGTCGTCTTGCCCGCCTCGTTGGGACCGTAGAGCACGGTCATCCGGTCGGCCAGATTCTCGAGTTTCAGGCCGCTCCAGACGCCGAAGCCGTCGACCTCGGCCGACACCAGTTTCATGGCTGGCCCTCCTTGTGTGGCCTGGCGGCATCAGACGCCGCCAGCAGATCGGCGCCGATCGCCGCCGCCATCTGCAAAACACGGCGTCGATCGGCGTCGGTGACGCGGGCCAGTCGCCTCGCTTTCCGGCCCTCTCCGACCATTTGCTCGACCGGTCCGACGAGATCGGTGGGATCGTGCGTCCCGTCAAATTGCGCCAGCGAACGGAGGAAATCGCCCAGGAGCGAATCTTGCTCCGACCAAACGGGCGGGACGGCCGCCTCCGGTTCCAGTTCGATCGACAGTCCGCAGACGATCGGCGTTTCCTGTTCCAGGCGGCGGTCCAATCGGGCCAGAATCTGGCTGGCCAAATCGCCGCGCCGCATGGCAGCCACGAGCGGTCCGCTGCCGCCGACGCTCCATGAGACAAGCAGGTTCACGTCGGGTACGCTGCTGCGCAACTCGTGGGCCTGGTCGGCGAGCCGGTTTTCCAGGTCGTCGAGGGTGGTCGACTCGCCGACGGTCACCCGCCGGCGGCAGAAGCGGACGACCTCCGTGGCGAGGGACCGCGTGTGCAAGCGGCCTTCTTCATCGAGCTCCACCAACGTGCAGCCGTGGGTGCTTGTTTCGTCGGGCCGGCGAGCCTGGGGCGAACCCGAGTACTGGGCCGCCTGGAGACCTTCCAAGATGGCCGCACGGCTGTGTCTGCCACCCAGCGCCCAGTAGGTCAGGCCTCTCGATGGCAGCGCCTGCCGGTCGGCGCGCCCCTGTGTCACGGCGATCGTCGGCAGGCCGTCCGGATCGGCCCAGAAATCGGTCGCCCGGATCTTGCCGCCCCGCGGACGGTTCGCGCCGATGACGCGCGCCGCGACCCGGCCATCGACGTCTACGTCGAATGCTTCCGGACGACGACCGGAGAAACGAAAGACGTTGTCGGGCAGGCGGAGTGCAGCCGGCCATTGCTGGGGACGATCAACCCTTCCGGCCGCCCAGTAAACGGGTATCTGGCGGTGGGCCAAACGTTCAAACTGCCGTATGAGGAACGCCGCGCCGCGTGGCCCGGCCAACTCCACGTCCAGAATGTCGCCTGCCAGAACGACGAAATCGGCTTGCTCGGCCAGGGCCGCGCTCACCACCTTTTCCGCCGCCAGGTAGGTGGCGTCGGCGAACAGGTTGCCGAGCTTGCCTCTGAGATCGAGTCGCGGGCGAACCTGGGCCAGGCCGCCCAGCGGGCGTTCCAAATGCCAGTCGCTGCTATGGATAAATCGCAGCCGCCGTCGGGACATGGGCGCCTCCGTGTGCCTCCCCATCGCGGTAATTTTCGACGGGGTAGTGTAGCCAAGCCAGGCAGTCCGTGCTAGCTCAATAAGGTGCCCGGCTTATCTCGAAACCCGTTCGTCGACATGTGGAGGCCTTTGTCCTTCGTTCCTCACGCTTCAGCGGCTGCCGGCTCGGCCGAGGCGGGTTGCACGCGGACCGGCACAAGCACTTGAATCGGCTCCTGGATGCCGCGCACGGTCTGCACGTAATTCTCGAGGCGTTGCCGCAACGAAGAGGTAACTTCATTTCCTTGGGTGATCAGAATGTCGCCGTCGCAGGTAAGAACGTGCTGGTCGAGGACCATTTCTTCCTCCAACTCGCTAATCCGCACCGAGCGGGAAACGTAGCAGACCTCACAGTTGAACAACTTGGCCACCCCTTCAAGTAGCACCGGATCGTACCAGCCTCGGCGTCGGTGTAGCTCGCCCAGCGCCTGCTCCTGCGTGTGGCCCGATGCCCGCAGAACGTCGAAATCGAGCGCGAGCTTCAACACCCTGGCGCCGAGTGGAATGTCGTTGCCGCTGCGGTCGTCCTCGGGCGCGCCCGTCCCGTCGAAACGTTTTTCCTGATAGGCGATGATCTCGGCGACTGCCGCCAGCCTCGGGATATTCCGGACCAGGTCCGCGCCGATCCGCGGGTGCGACTGGAAGAGGGCCATCTCGCGCAGGCCGAGCGATTGGCCGGCGCAGATTTTCTCGAGCAGGGGCTCCGGCAGCGTAATGCACCCCACGTGGGAGAGCATGGCCCCGATTTCCAACGGCCAGGTGGGCTCGATCTTTTGTTGCGCCGCGATTTGCTGGACCAACTTGCGAATGCGGGCGGCGCGGCCGAACGCCTTCGGCTTGGCCAGCGCCAGCGTGTCCGCCAGCAGCCGCACACTGCCGTGGAGCGTCTTGGAGAGCAGCTCCTTTTCGGCGGTGACGAGCCGAAATTGCTCCAGGCCCGTCGTGAGCGTGGTCATCAGCGGCTCGGCGCCGCAAGGCTTGTTCAGAAAGCGAAAGATGCTCCCCTGGTTGATCGCGTCGATGGCCGTTTGCTGGTCGGCCTGCCCCGTGAGCATGACGCGGACGCTTAAGGGCGCGAGCTTCGCGACCTGCTGCAACATCTCGACGCCGTTCATGCCGGGCATCTGCATGTCGGCCACGACGACGCCGAAGGGACGTTCTCCGCCGCGGGCACGAACGAGCTCCAGACCTCGTTCCGGACCCTCGGCCGTTTCGAGTTGAAAACGGCCGCGCAGGGCTCGGGTGATGGCAGACAACAGGTTGGCATCGTCGTCGACAAACAGGATCGTTTCGTCCATGGCGGACCTTTCGTGCCTGATCTAACTCGGTTCTTTATCTGAAATCTTCAACGCCTGCCGCCATGCGGTGAGCTTGTCGCGGCAGCCAACGGTCGCCAGATAGTCTTCGTCGACCTGGAGAAACGCCCTGCCGTCGTTTCCGGCACGTTCGTGTGTCCAGCAATTAGCCAGGTGGACGGTGGTTGCGGCGCAGAAGGACTGTCGTCCGCAACGCCGCGGGGTGTGATGAAAGGCCACCGCCTCGATCAGGACATCGGGAAAGCCCCATAGCCCCAAAAGATAAGCGCCGACCTCGGCGTGCGTGCACCCCAGGATGTCGGCTTCGGCGACATACCAAGGGGTCTGCTCAAGGCGAACTGTTTGGACCACTTTGGCATAGTGTTCCGCGAGATTCTGGGCGAGCACCAGCTTGCCAATGTCGTGTACGACGCCGGCGACGAAAGAATCGTTGACCAGCGTGGCGCCGCCCCCAGCCAATCGCGCCAGGGCTCGCGCCAGCGTGCCCACCGCCAGGCTGTGGTCGAAGAGATAATCGACCTCCGGACCGAGCGTTGCCCTACCAGATGGAGGGGAGAAGACGCTGACCGACAGCACGAGGGCCCGCAGCACTTCGGTCCCCAGCACCGAGGCGGCCTGTTGCGGCGTGCCCACGCGCTGTCGCAAGCCGAAATACGACGAGTTGACCAGTTGCATCACCTTGGCGGTCATCGCCATGTCGCGAGAAACAATCTCGCCGATGCGGGTCAGGGAGCAATCCGGCGATTGCAATTCGGCGACAAGCTGGGTGTAGAGAGTGGGAAGACTGGGCAGCGAGGTGATTTTGGCGATGAGTTGTTGAATGCTCGGTTCGGCCATCCATTGACGCAGCGCCAAAGCTCGCTCCACCGTGGCCTTGAGCTGGTTGGCATCGCATGGCTTGGAAAGGTATTGGTGGGTCGGGCCCACACACCGCAAGACGCTTTCACGATCTGCCTGGCCAGAGAGGATGATCCGCACCATTCCCGGCCAGCGGCGCGAGACCTCGTCGAGCAACTGGGCGCCGTCCATGCCGGGCATCCGCATGTCGGAAACGATGACGTCGAACGGCCGCTCCGAGAGCAGTGCCAGCGCATCGCTCCCGCTGTTGGCGAAAGCCGTCTCCCACTCGTTGCGCCAAGCGCGGAGCATGCGGCGCAGGCCGTCGAGCACTCCCGGTTCATCGTCGACAAAGAGGACATGTTTCATGGATTCCTCCGACGCAATTGGGTCACGGCACTCGGTCGCCGGCGGTCACCGCCGGCGCGTCAACTGCGCCCTCCTGGGGCGTTTCCAGGGGAAGCCGAACGATAAACGTCGTCCCTTGTCCGACTTCGGTTTCAAAACTGATGCTGCCGCCATGCTTCTCGACAATCACCGAATAGGCCTGCGCCAGTCCCTGGCCCGTGCCGTGGCCTACCCCCTTGGTGGTGAAGAATGGCTCAAAGATCCGTGACTGGATTTCTTCGGGAATTCCGGTTCCGGTGTCCGAAATGCGCATCTCGACCCAATCACCCAGCCGTTTCGTGCGGACGCTGATCGTCCCCGGTTTCGCGCCTCCGCGCTCTTGCGCCGCGTTGATGGCGTGGGCGGCGTTGACAACCAGGCTGAGAATCACCTGGTTAAGATCGTTGGCATGAGATGGGACGAGCGGGAGTTGGCCATCCAGGTCGGTCTTCACCTCAGCGACGTGCTTCCACTCGTTGCGGGCCACGACAAGCGTGCTCTCGATCGAACGATTCAGGTCGGTCGGAGTCTTTTCGTTCGCTCCCGGCTGCGCGAACTCTTTCATAGCCTGCACGATCGTGGCCACGCGGTTGAGTCCTTCCAGAGATTGCTCGATGGCCTGCGGGATCTCGGCGGTCAAGAACTCCAGATCGGCTAGTCGGCGGGCGTCGGCGGCGTGGTCGAGCAGTTCGTCGGTCAGCGCACGTGATGACGCGGCCAGCAGCACCCGGTCGTACTCCTGCAAGAGCTTTCCCAGTTCGGCGAAGCATTCCCTCAAGAACCTATTGTTGTCGCTGATGTATTGGATGGGCGTATTGATCTCATGCGCGATGCCAGCCGCCAATTGGCCGATCGCTTCCAGCTTTTGAGCGTGGCGCAGTTGCGTTTCGAGTTGCCTCCGCTGGGTGACGTCTTCGATCAGTCCTACAAAGCCGGTTACTCGTTGCTCTTCACGCAACGGCGCCGCGGTCACGTTGGTCCACACGACGCCCCCATCCGCATGCAGAAAACGGTGGACGCTTCGGAAATCGCGGCATTCTCGGACGGCCGCATACCATTCTCGCACGACCCGCTCGCGGTCGTCGGGATGGAGGGCCTGAATCCAACCATCGCCGCGCGCGAAATCGAGTTTCTGGCCCGTGATCCCTTCGCAAGTCCTGTTGGTTTGCACGCACGAGCCGTTCTGATCGCTGGCGAACATCCCCAGGGGGAGCGAATCGTTCATGGCCCTCAGTTTCGCGGTGGCGTGCCGCAATTCGGCCGTGCGCGTCAGAACCTGTTCCTCCGTCCGACGATGGGCCTCTTCGATTCTCGCCTGCCGCACGCTGATCGCCCGCATCTCCCGCCGGCTCTGCCAGATGGAATAGCAGAGAAAGACGTCTTCAAACACGAGCCAGCCACCGTGTTCCAGCGGCCGCCAGATGCTCAGCGAGGATACGCCGAATGCCGACTCGGGCCAGGCCAGTCCACGGATCAGGTGGTCGACGACGATCACGGTGGAAGCCGTGACGATCACCCACCAGTCGCGATAGAAGGCCAAGAACGCCAGAGAGCCGAAGACGTGAAAGTGCGTTTCGATGCGGCCGCCGGAGATGTGAATGAACAGGGCCGACCAGGCCATCTGTGCCAAGGCCACAACGTGTCGCGTCAAAGCATCGCCGGGGCGCAGAACCGTCAGACAGACGGGCATGACCGAGATCAGGCAACCCAGGAAGAGCGACGCCCAGGCGTGGAGATGGACCTGGCTTTCGGCCCCCGCCCAGGTCAGTGGCGTGAGCCAGCACGCGGCGGCCATCCCCGCCACCCATTGCAACACCATCAGGATGGCGAAGGACCGATCGACTCCCCGGCGAAGCGATTGAAGTTGCTCGTGAAATAGGACCTCTTCTCGAGAAGAGAAGTCTAGGTCGGCACGATCTCGACTGGGTACGGCACGCACGGCCATCTTACGAAAATTCCTTGTCAAGGGACTGACGGCTCTTGGAACAAAGGGCATCCGAACACGGGTGTGTTCTCCGGCGAAATCTGACCGGTTTTTAGCCAGGAGATGATCGCCGACTCACCGGGGTTGTCGCCGGAGTGCCCCCGAGCCGCGGTAAGGCCCCCTGAAAAAACGAGCCGGCCGGCACCGTCGTACAAGAAGGACTGTCCCGAGGTTCTTGCCTCAAACCGGCGAGCAACGGCGCCGTCGACGTCGGCCATCGCCCGAACCCCCGGAATGTTTTCCGCCATTTGCCAAAGGTCCGTCTTCTCCCAGTCCGACGAAAAACCAGCCGGTCGGTAAAAGAAAACTTGGGTGTCGAGTTTTTTCTCGCGCCGGGAGACGATTTTCGCCAGTTCGCCGAGGGTCGCTCGGCTGCAGGGGCACTTGGGATGGAGAAACAGCAGCAGCCTGGCTTTTTCCGCCGGGCCCGTCTCTGGCCCGCTGGCGATCTGCTTCGGCGGCCGAGCCGCTTTGCCCGGGATCGAACTGTGGTAGGCGAGGACCAACACGCCGCTCAGAACGGCGGCGATCCAAGGCCCCACGAACCAGTGCGGCCCCAGGGACGAGCGCCGATCAGCCGGTGGTCTGCCGCTCGTATGCAAGCGCGCCGCGGTCGTCGTCGATAACTGGTACGGATCGGGGTTCAACGGCATGTCCATGCGATCGGTTCTCAGCACAGGACTAGATCCTTGCTCGATGAAACTTGTTCGACTTCGGCGGCCGCGCTTAACGGCAGCCGAACGATAAACGTCGTTCCGCGTCCCGCCGCCGTTTCGAACGTGATCGTGCCACCGTGTTTCTCGACGACGACCGCGTGCGAGATGGCCAACCCCTGTCCCGTCCCCTTGCCGACGCCCTTGGTGCTGAAAAACGGATCGAAGACTTTTCCTTGCACTTGGGGCGGGATGCCCGTTCCGTTATCTGCCACGCGGATCTCGGCGAAATCTCCATCGAGCCGCGTGGTGACACGGATTTCGCCCTTCGTCAACTTGCCCGCTGCGACCACGTCGCCGATGGCATGTGCCGCGTTCACAACCAGGTTGAGCAGGACCTGGTTGATCTCGCCGGGCAGGCAGGGAACCTGGGGAAGGTTCTCGTCAAAAATGGTGACGACGTTGGCAACGTATTTCCATTCGTTGCGGGCAACGGTCAACGTGCTCTGAACGGCGCGGTTGAGATCGACGTG
The DNA here is from genome assembly GCA_035550375.1 of Pirellulales bacterium. Lineage (GTDB taxonomy): Bacteria > Planctomycetota > Planctomycetia > Pirellulales > JAICIG01 > DASSFG01. Next base: position 114,293 of record DASZPH010000038.1, read on the forward strand.
TGTTTTATCCGGCGTGCCCGGGTGGGCAAATTCCTTCATCGCGCGAACGATCCCGGCCACCCGATCGATCCCTTCCAGCGACTGCCCAATCGCTTTGGGAATTTCTTCGAGCAAGTAGTCCAGATCGGCGCGCCTGGCGACCGCTACCAATGCGCCGCAATGACTCTCTGCCGCGGGATCGGCCATGAGCCGCTTGACCTCGACCAACAGCGATTCCAGATCTTGGAAGGTGTCCTGCAAGAAGCGCGTGTTGTCGCCGATGTACTGCGTGGGGGTATTGATCTCGTGGGCGACGCCAGCTGCAAGCTGGCCGATCGATTCGAGCTTCTGAGCCTGCAGGAGTTGGGTCTGCAAACGATTACGCTCTGTGACGTCCTCGTGTGCGACCACGACGCAGAAGCGTCCTTCGTCGGCAAAGCGAGTGGCGCTGACGACGAACCAGCGGGTGTTCTGCGGCACCGCGAAAGGATACTGCAAATGAAACTCGGTGCAGCGACCGGCCACCAACTGCCGCACGCCTTCGGCGACCTTCTCTCCCTCGCGACCACAGTCGGCAGTGCCAACCGCACAGGCCTCCAGATAATCGGCACCCACGACGGCCGATTGACGAAGTTCCGGCTGCTCGTCGGCGAACGCCTGCCAGGCATCGTTGACCGCGACAATGACGCCGCGGTGGTCGAGAATGGCAATTCTGGCAGAGAGTGAGTTCAGGGCCGCTTGCAGAAACCGCTTGGACTGCCGCAAATGGCGCTCGCTCTCTTTCGCCTCCCGCAAGTCGCTGAGGGTGGCCAGCGTGTGCTGTTCTCCATCGAGCGTCGTCTGCCGCGCGAGGACGACGTTCACGGGAATGGCGCTTCCGTCACGGTGCTTCAGCCACATGTCCCGGCCAAGCCGCGAGCCCATACGTTCGCAGTTTGCCGACAGGTACGCATCCTCGGGGTAGGCGTCGATGCCCGGCGCCAGATCGCGCGCCACAACTCCGCGGAGGCCGCCCGACGCAAAGCCGAGCAGCTTCTCGGCCGCGGCGTCGGCGGACTCGATCGTTCCCGCGGCACCCACAACGAGTTGTCCGTCGGCCTGCGGCGGCCGAAGTTGAGCCTGGGCCTGCCGCTCCAAGCAGAGACGTTGTTCCCGGCGGCGGCGAAGTGACTCAGCCAGCGAGCGTTCGATCGTGTCCGTCTGCAGATGCTCGACGTCGATGGTCACTTCCCCGGCAAGAGGCGAAATACCGCTGTTGCGCACGAGGACAACGCAAGGTGGACACTGCACGGCATCATGGTTCTCCTCGATTAGCCGGCAGGCAAAACCGGCGTCCTCGGCGGCGTCGATGAGCCACGCCTCGTCGAGGTGCGACCGTAAGCAGGACCTGGTCGCCTCGGTCGTCGCTAGTCGGCACACCTCAAAGCGCAACCGCTGAGAGGCTTCCAGGGCCGTTACCACGCGCCGATAACGGTCGTCGCAATCGCCGATATAGAGGACCGTGAATCGATACTTGGCGTTCCCGTCGGTCACTGATGGTTGTCGCATGATGCGCTTGCCATGGGTGACTTCACTCCCCATATCGAGCCTAGATTATCTGCGCTGGCTGGCCAGCGGGCTTCTTTCGTAGGCAGTTGTAGGACAAGAGGCGCCCGTCGCGGACCGTCGATTCTCCGTCGCGGTGATTCGATGTGGCGGTCGGAGGTGTGCCCTATCCGCTACAGCGGGCGCAACGGGGGCCCTCTCGCATCTCCGAAAACAGAAGATCCGTTGCAGTCGCTACGCTGCCCGTAACGAAATGGGCATTTCCCTGATAGGAAGCGCGAGGTGGTAGAATTGCAAGGGACCAAGTCTCAGGGCCCGCTGGCGTGTGGATGGTTTGCTCCGTAGACAGCGCCGCACGTGGGCGAGTCGACGTCGTGGGCGCGTTCACAACATGATCGCCGGTGTCGCGAAGGCGACTCTGGACGGCTACAAGCTGTCGATCACCTGCCAAACGTCCTCATCGGTTGCAACATGCGATCCACTGCGCTCGAACGACGCGGCCGTTGCGCGTGTTGTGCGATGCACCCCAAGGGCCGATGGCTCTCGAGGCAGGGTGTGAGGCACTTGCAGCACCGCCTGCTTGAGGAATCTACTTCGGTGCTGTGGCGGTTCGCCGATGCGGCGACATCTGCAAAGTCCAGCGACGGCTAAGCGGTTGGTTTGGCCGCGACACGGCGCATCTGGCCCCACTGAGCCAGTTTGCCTCGTAGCGTTGCGACGTCGATGGGCTTGGTCATGTAATCATCGCAGCCCGCGTCGAAACATTTCTCGCGGTCGCCGTTCATGGCGTGAGCCGTCAGCGCAATAATCGGTTGGGTCTGTCCCGCCCGGCGCAGCCGACGCGTTGCCTCGTAGCCGTCCAAGACCGGCATCTGCATATCCATCAGAATGATGTCGTAAGCCGTGCCTTGCTGCTTCGCGTCCAAGATTTCATCGATTGCAAGCTGGCCGTTTTCGACGACCGTCACGTCGGCGCCGCTCTTGGAGAGGACGGCCACAATCAGCCGCTGGCTGTCGGGCGAATCTTCAACGAGCAGAACGCGGCGGAGGGCCGGTCGCGGGGGCAGGTCGGGCCACGAGCGCCCCTGGTCCGGCTCGCTCCGGCGTTCTTCCGTCAGGTCGCGCGCCGCCATTGTCGGCCGCCAGGCCGTTTCCGCGACATAACCGGCGGGATTGCCCCTCGCGGCTTCGGCGGGCCGTGCGGTTGGCTGGGCCATCATAGGAATCGTCAGGCGGAAGGTGCTGCCGACGCCCGGCTCGCTGCGCACCTGAATGTCGCCCCCCAGCAGCTCGGCCAAACGCTTGCTGATGGTCAGCCCCAGTCCGGTCCCGCCGAAGCGGCGCGTGGTGCTGCTGTCGGCCTGCGTGAACGGGCGGAAGAGCCCCGCGATCTGCTCGCGGCTCATGCCGATGCCCGTATCGACGACGGAGATGCTCAGGACTTGTCGGCTCGGCTCGTAGCTGGCCACGATTCGCACTTCCCCCGACTCGGTGAACTTGATGGCGTTGCCGACGAGGTTAATCAGGATCTGACGCAGGCGCATCGCATCGGTATAAGCGAATTGCGGAAGCGGATTCAGGCACTGCACCATGAACGACAGTCCCTTGGCCTGGCTGCGGACTTGCATCAGCCCGTGCGTTTCGGCCAGGACCTGGGCGGGCGAGCAAAGAGCATGCTCGATGGTCAACTGGCCGGCTTCGATTTTGGAGACGTCGAGCAGGTCGTTGATGATCTCCAGAAGATACACGCCGTTGCGTTTGATGACGTCGAGCGCTGCGGGCAGGCTGACGGACGGTTCCTCGTCGAGCAGAAGATCGGTGAAGCCAAGAATGGCCGTCATCGGCGTCCGCAATTCGTGGCTCACATTGGTGAGAAAGGCGGTTTTGGCGACGCTGGCCGCATCGGCGGCTTCCTTTGCCAACCGTAACTCAGCCGCGACTTGTTGTCGCTGGGTGATGTCGCGCACGATGAACGTGTAGAAGGCTTTGCCCTCCACCTCGCCGCGAGACAAGGAGGTTTCGATCATAAACGGCTGGCCATTGGGCCGCATGGCGTACGTTTCGTACGGCGCCGATCCCGTATGAGGCGCGGCGTCACAGCTCGCTTCGCGCAAAAGGGCCGCCATCTGAGCACTGAACCTGGCGATCGGCTGGCCCACCGCCTGGGCGGCGGAATGGCCGAACATCCGCTCCGCCGAAGGATTGAAGAGCGTAACCGTTCCTCGAGAATCGGTGGTGATGATCGCGTCCATCGACGACTCGATGACGGCGCGCAGGTGCGCCTGGGCTTCGGCCAGGCTGCGTTCGACGCGCGACTGCTGGAACAACCGCTCGACAGCCTGCAGCAGATAGTCGACGTAATCGCTCGACTTGGCGACGAAATCCCGGACTCCCGCGCGAAGGGCCTCGACGACGGTCGCCTCCTGACTGTAGCCGGTGACCATGATGACGGGCAGGTCGTAGCCTGCCCGTTTCATTGCCGCGTAAAACTCCAGTCCGTTCGTCTCGCTGGAGAGGCGGTAATCCAGAACCACCAGCCTCACGCCCCCCCGGCGCAGATGCTCCATTGCGACCGAAGCGCTGTCGGCGTTGCAGACCTCGAATCCGGCCCGCTCGAGCCGACGGCGTTGCAAAGCGCTCACGCCCGGATCGTCGTCGACGATCAGCACGATTTCCCGCTCTATGCTCATGGCCGCACCTTTTCAAGTCGATCGGTGTGAGACGAGCGCCCGTTGAAGGATACCTCTTTATTGGGGTGAAGTTTATTGGGGTTAAGCCGCGTCAGACTAGTTTTGCTTCCTCCACCGGAACCTGCACAACCTGCAGAAATAGTCCGAGCCGCTTCACGGCTTCGACGAAGGCATCGTATTCCACCGGCTTGGTGATGTAAACGCTACAACCAAGCTGATAACAGCGTTCCACCTCGCGCGGGTCGTCGGTGGTGGTCAACATGATGACCGGAATCTTGTAGGTGGCCTCATCGGCCTTGATCTGGCGAAGCACCTCCACGCCGTCGACTCTCGGCATGTTGATATCAAGCAGGAGCAACAACGGCGAACTAAAGCCGCGGTCCGAGTGCGTGCCCTCGCGGTGCACGTAGTCGAGCGCTTCCTGTCCATCGCGGGCGCGGACGATCTGGTTCGTGACGCCAGCCCTCTGCAGATTGCGCTCGACAAGCCGCGCGTGGCCGTCGTCATCTTCAGCCAAGAGAATGACTAGAGGTTCAGCAAGCATGACACAATTCCTCCTGGGGGGAAACCGCCCTACATGTCGCAGGTTCGGACACCAACTCGTCTGGACCCGCGGGCGACGCGGAGCTTTCGTCCGCCGAGGCGCCGGACGGCAAGGAGACAAAAAACGTGGTCCCCTCGCCTTCGGTTGATTCCAGCCATATCCGCCCGCCGTGGCGCTCCACGATGCGGCGAACGAGCGTCAGCCCCATTCCCTCGCCCGGCGCCGAGGAAGGGTGCAGGCGCTGGAACGCCTGGAACACTTTCCCCTGATAGGCGGCGGGGATTCCGAGCCCATTGTCGCGCACGAAGTAAGTCTGTCGCGGGCCGTTTTCATCGCTGGCGGGTGCGTCTTGGAGTAGGCCGATTTCGATCACTCCCTGCCGGGACGGATCGAGGTAGTTCAGCGCGTTGCCGATCAGATTCGCAAAAATCTGCTCCAAGGCGGTGGCATCGCCGCGAGCGGGTGCCAGAGGATGCAAAACCAATTCCGCGCCGCGCTCAGACAGCGTCACTCGCATCGAGTCGAGAATCCGTCGCACGACCTCGTTGAGATCGACGCTGCGTACCTGGTATTCCACCCGCCCGGCGCGAGACAGTCGCAACAGGGCGTCGATGATCGTGCTCAGGCGCGTGACCGCGGTGCGGATGAAGTAAATCGGCTCCCGCATCCCCGAGTCCATAATCTCCGCCAGATGCCGGCGTAGCTCTTCGGACACCGCCTCGGCTTTCAAAGAACCGACTAGTTCGCCGCACGACCGTTCCAACTCGGTGCTGAAGCCCTGCAGGTTGACCAGCGGCGAACGCAGGTCGTGCGACACGCTGTAGACAAACGTTTCGTTTTCGCGATTTTTCTCGGCCAGATCGCGGTTCGCTTCGCTCAACTCCCTCGTGCGCCGCTCCACGCGCCGCTCCAGCTCGTCGTTCAGATCGGCCAGCCCGAGCTGATACTCTCTCTGAGCGGTCATGTCGCGCGTGATTTTCGAGAAACCAGTCAAGGTGCCGTCGTCGTTAAAGATGGCCGTAATCAAGGAGCTGGCCCAGAACCTCGTGCCGTCGCGGCGGACGCGCCATCCCTCGTCGCGGATCCGACCTTGCCGGGCTGCTTCTTCCAACTCCCGCACGGGTTTCTCGCGCGCCGCGTCTTCCGCCGGATAAAAGCAGGAGAAACTCTGCCCCAAGATCTCTTGCGACCCATATCCCATGATGCGCCGCGCACCGTCGTTCCAGGTGCGGACGTTTCCGGCGGGGTCGAGCAGAAAAATGGCATAATCGTGGATCCCCTCGACGAGCAGCCGATACTGCAGATCCTGCTCGCGGAGCCTGGCCTGCATCGCCGCGTTCTCGCTCATGGCCCGATCGACCGATTTGACGGCCCACGCGACCACGCCCAACAACACGATCGTCGTTGCTACGACGAGCAAGGCCGACCCAAACTGGGCGTCGTAAAGGCCTGACAGTTGTCCTCGCAGTTGCATCCAGCCAAACATCAGCGGTGCCGCCACAGCGGCCACCACAAGCCGCCTCGCAAGGACCGTTCCAGGTGTACTCGTGTCGACGATCCAAGCCAGCCACGACTTGCCGCTCACCAGCACCACGCCCAGCCCAACCAGGTGCAGCATCAGTGCCGTGTTGATCGCCATGGGAATGTAGCCGCCGATACCGTAAAGAGAGCGCGAACCGAACACGTAGCCGATGACCGAGAGAAACGACCATGACGCCAGCACCGACCCGCCTGCTTCGGCCAGACGACGGACGCGCTCGTGCCGCAGCGCTGCCAGTGCCGCCCCGGCCAGGAACAAGCAAAACCCCGTGTTGGGGGCCATGCGGTTGTTGCCCAGATCCGAATAAAACAGGATCCGATCGATGCGGAAATTGGCCTCGGCCCAGTAGCAGGTCACGCAACCTGCGCCGACGCCGGCCACGACGAGCGCGGTGAGGAGCCCCACACTTCGAAAACGACCACAAGCGAAAAGGCCGAGTGAAACGCTCGCCAGCAGCAAAGCCACGGCCGTGGCCGGGTTCATCGGCACGCGCCCGGGCAGCCAGGCCTTCAGAACGGAGATGCCGAACAGCCAGCCGGCCAACACCGCCACGCTACCGATCACAACCGATACCGCAAGTGCGGCCGAAATCCGCCGACTTGTTGCCCAAGATTGGAAGCGGTTTTCCATGCGCCCCTCGATCTATATACGTCCGGCACCGCCCCGCCTGCTTGTCCGTCTCGCGCCGCGCTCGCGGAACGGCCGTTTGGCGTCAAATACCTCGCCCATCGTTAATTTCGCCCATCGTTCAGGAGTGTGCCATCACGCTTTGCGGGCGCAAGCGCCGCCGGAACAAACGTGCGGCCTGGGTTTGCCGGCTGTGCGGGTTATTCGCCGGAGGTCGCGGCCGGGCGTTCCGTCGCGCAAGGGAGATAAATTCTGAAGCAGGTGCCTTGGCCGGCTTGGCTCTCAACGCGGATGTAGCCCCCGTTCTCCTTGATGATGCCCTGTACCACTGCGAGCCCCAGACCGCTCGCGCTGGCTGTCTGCTTGGTGGTGAAAAATGGCTCGAAGATATGTTGCCGGACCTCCTCGGTCATGCCGGCTCCCGAATCGGTGATGGCCAGGCCCGTATACCGGCCCGGCGCTGCTCCGCCGACGCCCGCGGAAACAAGGTCGTCGCCTGCCAGGCTGGTGGTTTCGATCGTGAGTGTACCGCCGTCTGGCATGGCTTCGCGCGCGTTCATCACCAGGTTGAACAGGACGCGCTCGATTTGCGCCGCGTCCGCCGTCACTGGTTCCGTGCGCGAATCGAGCACGGTGGTGAACCGGATACTCCCGGCGAGCAGGCGGCGAAGCATATCTTCAGCGTCCCGGATCACCTGGTTCAGAGATACGATCCGGGGAGCGGAAAGCTGCTCCCGACTAAAGGCCAGTAGCTGGCGGGTGAGAGACGTCGATCGTTCCGCGGCCTTGCTGATTTCGTCGAGCAACTGCCGCACCTGGATGTCCGGGTTGAGTAACTCGCCCAACAAGTGCGTGCAAATATTAATCGACGTGGCGAACCCCCTGAAATCGTGCGCGACGCCTGCCGCCAGCTCCCCGATCGCCTCCAGCCTCTGCGATCGCCGCAACCGCTCTTGCAGGGCCTCTCTCTCCGTAACGTCCTGCGCCAAAAGAACCGCACCAACGAACGTGCCGCCGTCATCGATCAGGGGAGTGTTGTGCCAGGTGCACGTAACAGCGCGGTTTTCCTTGGTGCAGTTTACGTGGACGCCATTCGCGTCCATGTCTCCCAGACGAAGACGGCGAATCACCTCCAGCACCTCATGGTCGAGCGGCTGCGGGAAGATGAGAGAGGTCACCTCCCGACCCACGATTTCGTCCTTGCTGTAGCCAAACGTCGTTTCGGCGGCCGGGTTCCATTCCAGGACCCGCATCATGCCGTCGACCACGATGTAAGCCAGCGGCAACCGCTGAATCTGCAATTCGAGCCGTCGCACCCAATTGTCGACGGGCAGGACGAACGGGTCGAACCCTGCGCGGCGCAGCTCAGCGAGCATCAGCCCATCGTCGGGAGCCCCGGCGACCAGCAGCAGGCGGCGTGGTTGCGGCATGGTATTAAGGCGACCAAACGAGCCAGTTGCGTGGTGTTGTCCACCCTCATCTTTTCCAGGATCCGCGCCCGGTGATTGTCGACGGTTTTGGGGCTGATCGAGAGCCGCTGGGCAACCTGTTTGGTGGAGTCGCCACGGACCAAAAAGCCCATAATCTCTCGTTCGCGTTCGGTGAGTTGGGCCGTTCGCTGCTGCACCTGTTCCTGCAGGGCGCGCTGGCGGCGGTTCTCTTGATCGATTTCGATCGCTTCTCGGATGCGTTCCAGAAGGGCTTGGGGACTGAAGGGCTTTTGGAAGAAATCGATCGCGCCCGCGCGGAGGGCTTGGATGGCCAAGGGAATATCTCCATGCGCAGAAACGAAGATGATCGGAGGCAGCACGAAGTCGGAATTGGAAAGCTTCTGCAACTCCAATCCGCTCATGCCCGGCATGCGGATATCAAGCACCAGACAGCCCGCCTTTTGCGGATCGAAGCATTCCAGGAAGTCCTGGGCCGACGCATACGGCTCGTCCGTGAGTCCGATGGAACGGACCAGCAACGAAATAGACCTTCGAACATCGTCATCGTCGTCGACGATGAAGACAGTCATCCCCTCGGACGACCGGGTTTCTCGCAAGGACTCAGTTACTTGGTTGATCGCTGTCGCCACCACGCGCCCCCCGCTAGTCGCACTGAATGGAGTGGTAGACATGTCGGTGAAGACCACAGCCCACTTACGACAGAGCTGCCATAGCTAAGGTATCGTCTTGAGGGCCGAATAAGTCAACATGATGCCGCTATTTCGGTGGGGTCGCAAGTGAAATTTTCTGGGAAAATTCCCCATTGTCGAAGCGCCCTAAAAGACCTTGGTTTTGAGATCGGGCGCAAGTAGAGGGGCACGGATTTCATATTTCCTTCCCCCACGTTGACGTGAGGCTTCGTCCCATCCGTTCCGGAGATAATCCCGCCTTTGCCATAACAAGCGCGCGGTACGCTTTGTTGAAGGCTTTGCGTGCGCCGTTCGTTGGCCGTCTTGAAAACGTCCTCGGGTGGCAGGGCGCGCCGCAGCCGCACGATGCGCAGCAGCGAGGATCAACCATGGTGACCGAGGCGAGCGAAGCGCGGACGGTGTTGCTGGTTGAAGACAACCCGTGCGATGCGAAGCTTCTGGAGCACGCCTTGGCCAGGGCTGCCCAACCGCGCTGGCAGGTGGAACACGTTACGCGACTTGGCGACGCCATCGAGCGTCTGCGCCGAGGCGGCATCGAAGTGGCACTGGTCGATCTTTCGCTCCCCGATTCGAGCGGCGCGGAGACCATCCAAGCCCTGCTTGCGGCGGCGCCCGCCGTACCGATGGTTGTGGTCACCGGGCTCGACGACGAGAAGCTCGCCATCGACCTTTTGCAGCACGGAGCACAGGACTATCTGCTGAAACACGATATCGAGCCGAAGCTGCTGGCCCGGACGATTCGCTATGCCGTGGAGCGAAGCCGGGCCAGTGCCTTAGAGTCGCTCAATCGCCAGTTGGAAGAAGCTAAATCTTCTCTTACCCGGGCGGTCGAGGATTTGCGACAGACGAACGAAGATCTGGCCCAGTTTACCTACTTCGCCAGCCACGACCTTCAAGAGCCCGTTCGCAAGATCAACTATTTCGCCGCCCAGCTTCAGGAAGACATAGGCGATAACTTGAGCGACGATGCCCGCACGGATTTTCGCTATCTCGTCGACGCCGCGCGTCGCATGCAGGCACTCATCCGCTCGCTGCTGATGCTGTGCAAGGCGGGCCACGCCGAGATGGAACGGGGGCCTGTGGACCTGGAGAACTGCGCGAACGACGCCCTGGAGTGCCTATCAGAGAAAATCGAAGCCGCCAGGGCCGTGATCGTGCGCAGTCCGCTTCCGATCGTGGAGGGGGATGCGACCTTGCTCACCCATCTCTACCAGAACCTGGTTGGCAACGCCCTCAAGTTCCAGAAGGCGGAACCGCTTAGGATCGAGCTGACGGCCGAGAGCCGGGACGATCACTGCCTGCTGGGCGTGCGAGACAACGGCATCGGCATCGAACCCAAATTCGCCCAGACGATCTTCGCCCCGTTTCGGCGGCTTCACGGCCGCGACCAGTACGAAGGGGCGGGGATCGGCCTGGCGATTTGCAAGAAAGTCGTCGATCGGCACGGCGGACGAATCTGGGTGGAGTCGCAACCGGGCGCCGGCGCCCACTTCAAGTTTCTGCTTCCGGAATGTCAGGGGCGACGCGCACATCCGCAGCCGCTGAATTCCGATTGCCTCGTCGGCTGAGCCTCATGCACACAGCGTTTCAAAATTGCCCCCCGGCGGCCTTAACTGGAGAGCAGTCGTGTCGATCCCGGTGAACGTGTTGCTTGTTGAAGACGATGCGGGCGACGCAGAAGTCGTTAAGCGGCTGCTGGCGAAATCGACGCGCGCGTCATTCCAGCTCGAATGGGTCCAGTCGATCGACGCCGCGGAGGAGACGCTGCAAAAGAACGGCTGCGACGTGCTCCTGCTTGACCTGGGCCTGCCACCGGCACACGACCTGGAGGGCCTGGCCAGGCTCCACAAGGAGGACACGCGAGTTCCCATCGTCATCGTGACGGATCAGAACGACGAGACCATGGCCCTGCGGGCACTGCAAGAAGGGGCGCAAGACTATCTGATCAAGGGAAACTTGACCACCGACAACCTGGTGCGCGCCATCCGCCACGCCACGGAACGGCAGAACCTCGTATCTCGGCTGGCCGAGGCCAGGATCATTCTCGAGAATCGAAACAAGCGGCTGGCCAAGCTCTACCGCACCGCGCACAAGTTCGTCGACAACGTGTCGCACGAGTTCCGAACGCCGCTGACCGTCATCAAGGAGTACGTTTCGATCATTAGGGACGGAATCGTCGGCGACGTCTCCGACGAACAGCGCCAGATGCTGGCGATCGTCGAAGACCGGGCGGACGACCTGAACACGATGGTCGACGACATGCTCGACGTCAGCAAGCTGGAAGCCGGCATGCTGGGCGTCTACCGCAAGCGCTGCCAGGCGGCAGATATCGTCGCCCACGTGCGGCCGGCGCTGGAACGGAAAGCGTCCACCAAGGGGATCGAACTGGAGTGGAACATCGAGGAGGGCCTGCCGTGCGTCTATTGCGACGCGGAGAAAGTGGGACGCGTGCTGATCAACCTATCCATCAACGCGATCAAGTTTTGCGGCCAGCCGGGCCGCGTTCGCGTAAGCGGCTATCGCTGCCCCGACGCGACCGGCGTCGAGCTGAGCGTCACCGACAACGGTCCGGGAATCAGCGCGGAAAACCAGGAGGCGATCTTCCGCCGCTTCAAGCAACTCAGCGAATCAGTGCGCAGCAGCACCAAGGGCTTTGGCTTGGGGTTGAGTATTGCCAAGGAGCTCGCCGAGGCGAATCTGGGCGAGATTCGCGTAGACAGTCGGCCCGGTCGTGGAAGCACGTTTTCCTTTACCCTGCCCGCCGCCGACGCCCCAGAAATCATGCGGCGGTATCTGCACCGCATCGGACAGATCCGCAACGGTCCAGAGCGCCTGTCGCTTGTCCAGGCGGACATCGACGAATCGACTTCCGAGCGGTTGAGCGAGGACGTCGACACGTTTCTGAGCTGTCTGCTGCGGTACAACGATCTGCTGCTCCGCGGCGGACCGCATCGCTGGCTGATCGTTTTGCCCGTTCCCGAGAGCGAAGTTGCCTCGTTTCACCAGCGGGCCAAGAAATCGCTGGCTGAGTCTAACCGCAACCGGTTGGGCGAGCCTCTGCCGACGATCCATTTGGAGTGCTTAGGATCGTGGCGAGTGGCAAGCCGGAGACAAATCCTGGCCCGGCTGCGTAATATCCTGCCTAGCGTGGAGACCGTTTATGCCTGAAGCATGCACGATCCTGATGGTTGATGACGATCACGAGATTGCCCACGCCGCCTGCATGCGCCTGCGTGCCGCCGGCTACAAGACCCTGCAGGCGGCCGACGGCGAATCGGGCGTCGCCGCTGCGGTGGCCAGCCGCCCCGACCTGATCCTCTTGGACGTCCGCATGCCGGGCAAGGACGGGCTGGCCGCACTGTCGGACCTGAAACATCGGTCCGACACTTGCGGCATTCCCGTGGTCATGCTTTCGGCCAGCGTCGTCGACCAGGAAGCGGGCCTGAACGCAGGCGCAAGGTTTTTCATTCGCAAACCGTACAACGGTGCGACGCTGATGCAGGCGGTTCGCACCGCCATCGGAGCACCAGCCGCGCGCGACGCCAACCGCGCCGGCAACACGCTGGGCACCGATTCAAACGGCAATAAGTCCCACGCCCATTTTGAGGAGCGCCAATGATCCCGACATCACAACATCAAGACGACATGATCGAGAGCGGTACGCCCACGATCCTGTGCATCGACGACGACCTCGACGTGCTCGGTGCGGTCGAATTGCGGATGCGCGAGTTCGACGTGAACCTGGTACGGGCCTTTGACGGCATGGAGGGCTTCGGCGAAGCCGTAACCTGCAAGCCCGACGTAATTGTCATGGATCTGGATATGCCGTACGGCGACGGCATGACCATGCTCGAATGTTTTCGACGCGATCCCGACACGGAGAAGACGCCGGTGATCATTCTCACCGGGCTGAACGATCCGACATTGAAGCAGAGGATGATCGATATGGGCGCCAACCAGTTTCTGCGGAAGCCGGTCCGATTCGACGACCTCAAGCAGGAACTGGAGCAATTCATCTCGCTCCGGCCTCGCGAACACGCCGTCCCGACCGCCGCCGACAAGTAAGTGCGACCGACCGCGAGGAGGGCTTTTTCCATGACCAAGAACAAACTCGTTCTGATCGCGGACGATGACGAAAACGTGGTCGACGTGGTGGCGCGGCGTTGCGAAGCGCTGGGCCTGCGAGTCGAGCGGGCATACGACGGCAAGTCGGCGATAGAAAAAGCCATGACGTACGAAGCCGATCTGATCGTGCTGGACGTGAACATGCCGGGCGGATCAGGACTGACCGTGTGCGAGATGCTCTCGCGCGACGCGCACCTGAAGTCGAGTCCCGTAATCATGCTCACCGGACGCAAGGACGCGCAGACGGTCCGCTCGTGCAACGACCTGCTTGCGTACTATGTGCCGAAGGGGGCGGATATGTGGGCTCGCCTGGAGCCAGTGATGGAAGAGTTGCTCGATCTGGGCCGGGGCCGGACGGCCCACCCATCGCAGGACGTGCTGTGTGTCGGCGACGTCATAGTCGCCGCGGCAACTGGAAGAAACTGCGAGGATCAAACGGGTGGCCCGCTGCCGGATGGCGAATTGGCTCCCGCATGGGTCCTGTGCGTCGACGACGATCGCGAATTTGTCGAGTCGCTGAAATGGCGTCTTGGGCAACACGGGGTCGAGGTCGCCCAGGCGTTCGCCGGCATGGCCGGCTATCGGGCAGCCTTCACCACGCGCGCGGGGGCGATCCTCCTCGATCAGGACATGCCCGACGGCAATGGTGAATACATCCTGCGACGGCTCAAGGAAAACATCGTCACGCGAGATATACCGGTGCTCGTCGTCACCGGATCGCGCGACCGGATGTTGGAGCGCAAAATGTACAATCTGGGGGCGGCCGGCTATTTTACCAAGCCGGTCGTCTGGGATGAGTTGTGGTCCAAGCTGCGGTGCTACTTGGACGTTAGATCAGACAAGTCGGCCCCCGTCTTGCAGGCCGCCGAGGAGTAGGCGGATTCTTCCCCTCATCCTTCGGGCTCCTTGGGCTAGGATGAGTTGGGCGACGGTTTCGCTCACCGGTCCCTTTCGCCTGCGACACCGGGAAAACGTCTTGCTCGGCGTTGCTTTGGCAACTCGACGAGCACTGGAAAGGCGTCGGCCGACACTCGCTCTCACGCGCCGGCGAGCGCTGGTTGATCGAGCGCGCCTTTAGCACAGTCTAGCGCTTGTCGCACGCTCGCCAGCAGTACGTCGGGGTCGAAGGGCTTTTCGATGAGCTGCACGCCCGCTTCAACCAGAAATCGAACCTCTCCGGTTTCCGGGGCGTAGCCGCTGCAGAACAGAACCGGCAGCGACTTGTTGCTTCGCTTGATATGCTCGTAGACGTCACGCCCGTTCAAATTCGGCATGACCGCGTCGAGCAGGGCCAGATCGATGGCGTCTTGATTCGCGTCAAACAGTCGTACGGCTTCTGCGCCATCCGAGGCGGCGATTACCGAGTAGCCGGCCTGGGACAGCATTCGCGTCGCCAGTGCTCGCACCATCGGCTCGTCCTCTGCCAGCAAAATGGTTTCGCCCTCGTCATGCCTGGTTACGCCCTCGCCAGCTTCCTCGCCGCCGCCGAGTCTTTCACCCGCTTCGGCCGGCGCGCCTAGGGGCAGGTAGATCTTGAAGTTGGTGCCCACCCTCGGCTCGGAAAAGACGTGAATCAGGCCGCCGTGCTGCTGCACGATACCGTATACGGACGCCAAGGCCCGCCCCCGGCCGTCCCTCGCCTCGTTCGACGCGAAGAACGGGTCGAACAGCCGCCCTCGTTCCTCCAGAGGGACTCCGCATCCGGTGTCGGCTACGGACAAGAGCAGGTAGGTTCCCGGCTGGGCGAGCGGATGAAACTGGCAGAAGTGTTCGCCCAGCTCGACGCGCTCGGTTCGCAGCATGAGCGTGCCTCCATCGGGCATGGAGTCCCGAGCGTTCAGGCAGAGATCCAGCAACGCCTGGTGCAGCAATTCCGGGTCCGCCGAAAACGAACCGACATCGGCCGCCAGGTCGGTTTCGAGTTCGATGCGATGGTCGAGCAGGGGCTTCAGCACTTCAATCAGCCGGGCCGCAAACTTGCCCGAATAGATCGCCTGACGATGGATCGCGAGCCGCGGGCTGAAACCCTGCAATTGTCGCGTGAGGGCGGCCGCACGATCCGACGCGTTCATCACCTGTTCCAGATCCTGATAGCGCTGATCGTCGACCGGCAGCCCCTCCATGGCATAGCGGGTGTAGCCCCGGATCACCTGCAACAGGTTGTTGAAAACGTGAGCGATTCCGCTGGCGAGCGATCCGGCCGTCTCCAGCCGCTGAGACTCCGCAGGCCGCTCGACCCCGCGCGGCGCTGGCGAGGCAGCCGAATACCGTCGCCGCTGCGTGGCTTCTTGCAGCGCCGCATCGAGCGCCCCGTCGGAGAGCTCACCCCAGGACAAAACGGCAAGGGCGCCCCGTGCGAGCGCGGTCTCCCTCGTCGCGTCGTCTGATTCGGCGACCACCAACACGATGGAGATCGAAGGATCTGCTTGCCGCAAGGCGGCCAGCGTCGCCCGATTGTTGCCGTTTCCCAACTGGGCGTCCAGGACAACGACGTCGCACGATTGGCCGGACAGATACCCCAGAACGGCCGTTAGGCTGCCGGCCCGCACGAAATCGCAGCCGCTTTGCGTCGACGCCGCGCTCAAGAGAAGCGCCTGCCGAGCGTCGTCGGCGGCGGCGAAGACGATGCGCAAAGGCACGTCGGCGAAAGGTCGTTCCTGCTGCATTCTGACGCCCCCAGTTCGTCCCCTTTGACGGTCGCGTTAAGGAAGTATAGTCGCGCATGAGCTGTCGCTGCCTTGCGCCCTCGCGCTGGTCTCTGCATGAGTGTGAACAGCGGCCGCCGCCTGCGAGAAGGTAGAAATGAGCAACAGCTTCGCGCGCCGGACGGCGGCGGTGCGATGGCGGTCAGGGCGAACCGAGGCGACGTTGAGGGGCCAACCACCAGATGAAGATTCTGATCGTCGCGGATGCGGCCCCGATTCTGTTCACGCTGGAGCAGTTCCTCACCGAGCAGGGCTACGCCACCGTTGCGTCGAAGTCGGCCGATGATGCCCTGGAGAAGCTGGCCGGCGATCCTTCGATCCGGCTCGTCTTATGCGACTTGCTCCTGCGCAACACGAACGGTATTCAGCTCTGCAATGCCGCCAACCAGATTACGCACCTTGGCGACGACGGAGTGCTGCCGCCTCCTAAATTCATCTTTATGGCCGCTCCCGCCATTGGCGGCGGGGAGCACGACGAGCGGCTGCGCACCGAAGGCCGATTGCTTTCCGACGGAGAAGTGATTCAAAAGCCGATCGACCGGATTGAGTTGCTCGGCAGGATCCGCGATCTGGCCCAACCTTCGCGGCCGAGGCGTCCAGCCCCTCGACGCGAAATGGAATCTGCGGACGAGGCGCTCCACGACGAGGCGTCGCCGGCCCTCTTGGGACAGATCACCGACGATCACAAAAGCATGAACGAGCGTCTCAGCGCGCTTGAGTCCAGCCATCGTCAGATTCGCGGGCGCCTGCAGCAGATTGAAAAACGCCTGGGCAGGCTCGACGATCGCAGGCGGCGGGCCCGATCGCAGGCGCCGCAGGTTGAGAACAAAGCACCCTGATCCGCGAAGGACGACCGCCCCAAGGCTCTCCATCGAACGGTTATTGCCGCCTCTCCCGCCCCACCTTACCGCCCGATCACTTGCAGGACGGGGGCCGACCGAACCCTGCCTGGCCGGCCCGCTGCCGCCACCGCCATCGCCAGCGATGCCATGGAGTCGACCTCCAACCGCTCGTAAACCGCGGACCGGCGAAACTGCACGGTGCGCACGCTGACTCCCAGACGCTTGGCAATCGTTTTGCTTGGAATGTTGTCCAGCATCATTTCCATCACGCACCGTTCGTCGTCGCTCAGTGCGTCCAGCTTCGCCAGAATGTCGTTCGTTTGCGATGCTTCGGCCCTCACCAACTCGTCATGTGCCAAGGCGTTCTTCAACGTTTCCCACAGCTCGTGGCCCCGACACGGCTTTTCGAGGAAGGCAAACACGCCCTTCTTTAGCGCGGCGACCGCCAGCGGGATGTCGCCGTAACCCGTGACCATTACGACCGGCAGCAGAATTCGCCTAGCGTTCAGCTCGTCGACGACCTCCATTCCATTCATCCCCGGCATGCGCATGTCGAGGACAACGCAACCAGGCATTTCTCCTGTACATTTTGCCAGGAATGCTTCACCGCGATGAAACGGCAAAACGGGAACGCGTAACGTCTCGGCAATAGCCGCGATCGCTTCGCGGCTGCCTTGGTCGTCGTCGACGACGAACACGGAAGGAAGGCTCGCCATGGCCCTGTACTCCGCCTTACATGGTCGTGTGCGTGCCCCGCACCCAAAACGGGCAAGCAACCGTGGTCGATCGCCTGCCTTGCAGCGTTCGATGGATTCGCAGTTTCGCGTGCCGCAATCAAACGCGAAGGGCGTTTCGCTTACGTTTATCGGGGGGAGACGAGTTCCCACTTTACGCTCGGAGAGAGGGGAAATGCCCTTGGGCGTTTCCGCGCGATAAGTCACGCGCCTCCTTGCAAGTTCTGATCCGAAACCGCACACTCCTTTCGCTCCGAGTCTTGCCTGGAAAACGCAACGTCACATCCTTCGCACTCGATGGGGAACTCGCCATTGCGCCCGCGCGCATTCGGCTGCCCTGACACGTAAGGAGGCCCTTTCACCCGGTGTGTCATAATGAAAATGATTACGCGAACCTCTTCCTTCCAAGGAACGACGCGGGATGACGGTACCAACTGTTTTTGTGGTCGACGGCGAGCACGATGCACGACAATCGACGTACGAGTTACTGCGGGCGAATGGCCACGCGGTGACCCTTTTCTCGACACCGGGTGCTTTTGATCAGGCTTACAGCCCTGGCGAGGCGGGGTGCCTGGTGCTCGACATCTCGCTTCCGAACCTTAGCGGTCTGGCACTACTGCAGAGTCTGTCGCGGCGCAGCATCGGACTGCCCGTAATTGCCGTCAGCGGCGAGGCCACAACGCGCATGGCCGTCGATGCCATCAAACAGGGCGCGATGGAATTCATCGAGAAGCCCATCTGCCCGGTCACCCTGTTGGCACAGGTTCGCTATGCCCTCGACCGTGACGCGGAGAACCGCGAACGAGAGGCTCGCATCGCGCTCACCCGGCAGCGATTGGCGACTCTGACGATGCGCGAACGCGAGGTTTTCGACTTACTCGTTGCCGCCTGGTCGCCCAAGCAAATCGCCGCACGACTCGGCATCAGCCCAAAAACCAGCGACGTCCACCGTGCGCGCGTCCTGGCTAAGATGCACGTCGAGAGCGTCGTGAAGTTGGCACGCGTCGCGCACCGTGTCGGTCTGCTGCAGGAAGCGGAGTAGCAGGTATCTCGCCGGCCGTTTCCTCACCCGGGCACACCGGCGTCTTAGACGGCATGGGGTGCATTGAGGACCTCGCGCACGATGCGCAACAAGACTTCGGGATCATAAGGCTTTGCGACTAGAGTCACCCCCTGGCCAATCAGCGATTTGATCTGGGCCCGCTCGGGGTGGTAGCCACTGCAGAAAATCACGGGCAGTTCGGGCTTGGCCAGTTTGATGCGATGGTACACCTCCGGGCCGCTCAGTTTCGGCATGACCGCGTCGAGTAGCGCCAGGGAGATACTCTCCGCCTGATCCTTGAACGTTTCTACCGCCTCATTGCCATCACATGCAATTACCACCCTGTATCCCGCGCCGGTGAGAACCCGAACCGCCACGTCCCGCAGCATCGGCTCGTCTTCAGCGACCAAAATCGTCTCTGTGCCTCCCAAGGCGGGCGCCGATTCCTCTTGCTCCGTTTCCGCAGCAAGACCCTTGCCGACGGGCAGGTAGATTTTAATGGTTGTGCCTAGTCCGACCTGGCTGTCGACGACGATCGAGCCTTCATGTTGTTGGACGACGCCGTAGACCATCGCCAGCCCCAGACCCGTTCCGCGACCGACCTCCTTGGTCGTGAAGAAGGGCTCGAAGATTTTTGCCTGGACGTCGGGAGACATGCCAAGCCCGCTGTCAACAACCGAGAAGAGGACGTACGAACCCGGCTTGGCCACGCAATGACGCTCGCACTCCTCGGCGGCAAGCTCCACTCGCTGGGTCGCGAGGGTCAGCCGTCCTCCTTTGGGCATGGCATCGCGTGCGTTGATGCACAGGTTCAGCAGCATCTGATGAAGCAAATCCGGATCGGCATAAACCGAGTTGGCCCTCTTGTCCAAGCGGAGATTAAGGTCGATTTGTTCTCCGATCAGCGGGCGCAGCAGCCTCACCAGGTCGGTCACGACCTCTTGGGGGTCGCAGATGGTCCGCTTAAGCACCTGGCGACGACTGAAGCCCAGGAGCTGGCGGGTCAGCTTAATGGCCCGGTCGGTCGCCTTGATCACCTGGGCCAGATCCTGGTAGCGCTGGTGGGAGGGCGATAGTCCGTCCATGCCGAACTTGGTGTACCCGCGTATGGCTTGCAGCAGGTTGTTGAACTCGTGGGCGATGCCCCCCGCCAGTTGCCCGACGGACTCCAGCTTTTGTGCCTGGCGGAATTGCTCGTCCCGCCGTCTGAGGTCGGCCTCAACCTTGTTGCGCTCGGCGATTTCGTCGCGGAGCCGCTGATTCTGGAGCAGCACCTTCTTCTCGGCACGGCGATACGCGGTCTGGGCGCGCACCTGGCGGACGGCAAGCTGCTGCATAACGAAAACGCTCCGCCGAATGAATAACAAGAGGAAGAAATCTTCGCAGCAAGCCCAGGCCGTGTGTTCTAACGCCCGCCACGCGGCCGGGGCGGACGTTCCGAATACAGACTGAGGGTACAAAGTCCCCCGGATAATGTGGTCGAGCGCCACGACAAGCGTTCCCGCGATCAATACGGACCAGCGGCGATAGGAGGCGAGCAATGCCAGCGAGGCGAACACGTGGAAGTGTGTTTCGATCCGTCCGCCCGTGAGGTGGATGAGCAATGCCGACCAGAGCATCTGGGCAATCGCGTTGATGTGGCGCGTCAGCCCCGAACCGGCGTGAACCAGCGACATGTACGCGGGGAACAGCGTCAGCGCGCCGCCCAGGAAGATCGCGGCGAAAACGTGCAGATGTATGGAGCTCTCCGTGCCTTCCCAGGCTCGGGGAGAATAGCGGAAGGCCAGGACGATCGCCAGCAGCCATTGGACGACCATAACCTTTGCCACGATCCAATCGGTGCGGCGAGCGGTCGCCTGCAACTGGTGATCGACGAGGCCGTCGGCCTGCCGGCGCCTCGCAGATCGTTCGTTGTTCGTCGCTTTCGACAGCGAGACCATGGCGCGTTGTTCTCTTGCGTCGTGGCGGTATTCGCAGAGCGCCTCAGCATCTGGGCGCCCCGGTTGATCTGAGCAAATCTAGTCGCGCTGCGAAGGGCGCCGTACTGCGTCTTGGCGCAAAGTGCTTCGTCGAGGTGATGCCCCAGACGCGGGGAGATGGGGCCTTTCCGAGAACCGGCGTTGTGGCGGCAGCCCACGCTTGCCCGCCGGATAGGCTCTATCAAAAGAAAAACGGCGGCCCGATTCCTCGTGAATCGGGCCGCCGCGGGCTGGCGAGACCAGGCGCTCCGCTGAATCCTCAGCAGGAGTAGTACTGCCTCCCTAGTTGCAGCAGGGGACCGGGCAGCAGACCTGCACCGGAACCTGCTTGCAGATCACTTTGGGCACGCAGCGGGTCACCGTGCAGGCGACCTGCTTCGGCACGCATCGCGTGACCTGGATCGTCTTCGTGTAGTGCACCGGCTTGCAGACGCAATACGGCACTTGCTTCACGTGACGCTCGGCCACCATGTGGCAGACCTGATAGGGCACCTCTTTGGTGTAGCACTCCTTGACCAGGCGGCACACCTTGTAGCAGCAGGTCTTCACCCGGTGCTCAGGCACCATGTGGCAGACCTGATAGGTGCAGGTCTTGACTCGTTGCTCAGGCACCATGCGGCAGACCTGATAGCAGCAAGTCTTCACGCGGTGCTCAGGCACCATGTGGCACACCTGGTAGGTGCAACGACGCACGTGGCATTCCGGAACCATTCGGCAGACCTGGTAGGTGCAGGTCTTGACCCGCTGCTCCGGCACCATGTGGCAGACCTGGTAGGTGCAGGTCTTCGTCCGGCACTCAGGCACCATCTTGCAGACCTGGTAGGTGCAGGTCTTGACCCGTTGCTCGGGCACCATGTGGCAGACCTGGTAGGTGCAAACCTGCGTGCGGCACTCGGGCACCATCTTGCAGACCTGGTAGGTGCAGGTCTTCACGCGATGCTCAGGCACCATGTGGCAGACCTGGTAGGTGCAGGTCTTGACGCGGCACTCGGGCACCATCTTGCAGACCTGATAGGTGCAGGTCTTCACGCGTTGCTCAGGCACCATGTGGCAGACCTGGTAGGTGCAGACCTTCGTCCGGCACTCGGGCACCATCTTGCAGACCTGGTAGGTGCAAGTCTTCACGCGGTTCTCACGAACCATGTGGCAGACCTGGTAGGTGCAGGTCTTCACGCGGCACTCCGGCACCATCTTGCAGACCTGGTAGGTGCAGGTCTTCACGCGGTGCTCAGGCACCATGTGGCAGACCTGATAGGTGCAGGTCTTGACGCACTGCTCAGGCACCATCTTGCAGACCTGGTAGGGCACCCGCTTCTCGTGGCACTCGGCCACCATGTGGCAGACCTGATAGGTGCAGGTCTTGACGCACTGCTCGGGCACCATCTTGCAGACCTGATAGGTGCAGGTCTTGCTGCGGGTCTCAGCCACGTACTTCACGCAGTTGACCGTCCGCTCCTGGACCTCAGGCACCCAAACCTTCTTGCAGACCTTGACCGGCGGGCACTGCACCTGGCAGGTCCGCACGGGGCCGGGGCAATAGACGCACCGGCAACGGCAGGCATCCCAGGTCCAGCAGCCGGGCTCCTGCACGCACTTGGTGATCACGCGGCCGGGGCACTCGCTGACTTGGGTTTCCCAATGTCCGCAGCAGACCTGGACGGTCTTGGTGTAGTGAACCGGCTTGCACACGTTGTAGCAGATCGTCCGCTCGCGGGTCTCGTAGACGGGCTTGCAGACCGTGTAGCAGATCTGGCGGGTCTTGGTCTCGTAGACGGGCTTGCAGACCGTATAGCGGCACACCCGCTCGCGGGTCTCGTAGACCGGTTTGCAGACGGTGTAGCAGATCTGGCGGGTCTTGGTCTCGTAGACGGGCTTGCAGACCGTGTAGTGGATCTCGCGGGTCTTCGTCTCGTAGACGGGCTTGCAGACCGTGTACGGGATCTCGCGGGTCTTGGTCTCATAGACGGGCTTGCAGACCGTGTACGGGATCTCGCAGGTCTTGGTTTCCCAGACGGGCTTGCAGACCGTGTAGTGGATCTCGCGGGTCTTGGTCTCGTAGACCGGCTTGCAGACCGTGTACGGGATCTGGCAAGTCTTGGTCTCGTAGACCGGCTTGCAGACCGTGTAGTTGATCGTGCGAGTCTTGGTCTCGTAGACCGGCTTGCAAACCGTGTAGCAGATCTCGCGGGTCTTGGTCTCGTAGACCGGCTTGCAGACCGTGTACGGGATCTCCCGGACCTTGGTCTCCCAGACGGGCTTGCAGACCGTGTAGTGGATCTCGCGGGTCTTCGTCTCGTAGACCGGTTTGCAGACCGTGTAGCAGATCTCGCGGGTCTTGGTCTCGTAGACCGGCTTGCAGACCGTGTACGGGATCTGGCAGGTCTTGGTTTCCCAGACCGGCTTGCAGACCGAGCAATTCACGGTGCGGGTCTTGGTCTCCCAGACCGGCTTGCAGACCGTGTACTCGCAGTTGCGGACACGCTGCTCCTGCACGTACTTCACGCAGTTGACGGTGCGCTCCTCGCAAACGGGCTCGTACACCGTCTTGTAACAGGTGTAGTTTTGCCGCTCGTAGACCACCTCCTTGCAGGTCTTCATCACCGTATGGCATTGCTGCTTGCAGCAGGCGTAGCTGACGGTGTCGCAGCTACGCGCGCAACATTGGTACCTCGCCGCGCCGCAATAGCTGGCGTCGGCGGAACTCCATGCGAGCGCCGTGAGGGCCACGGCGATCAGCGGAGTTCTCGAGAGAGCTTTCATACTCCTGCCTCCTCCAAGGACTTGAACGAAAAGGTAGGGCCTGGTCGGACGAGCTCATGCTCGTCTACGGGTAACTTCGGCCGCACATTCCGCGTGCATTAGCTCGGTCGCATAGCTGGCACGAACATCCGGCTCGCCCCGGACGCCGTAGGCGATGCCACACTAGCGATCGATTGGCCGTATGCCAGTGACTATCGTCAAGGCAGGCGAACTGCTTGATCCTCGCGGCCTAAAACGGCTGCGGATCTGGCGATATTTGGAGAGGCCCGTGGAACTGCAAGCTTTTTGCCGTGCAGGCCCACGACACCTTATTCATCGGCTTTTCGGGCTGCACTCTATGCACCAACGTTGCCGCGCGGCGCGGTGCGGCAGGCCTGCCGTGAGGGTTGCGCGGGTTAGGTGATATGGAGAGGTCGGCGCAGTCTGCGCGCGAACCCACGGGGCGTGTTGGCTCGACCTACGCTTGTCCAGGGTCCATTCGGGCTGGCGGAGCCACTGGGCCACGAGGGGCCGGTGAAGGGCCGGACTTTCGCTTGTTAAGATGGGTAGGAGTCTCTAAAGTAGGCTTCCCTGAAACGGCTCTCTCCACAATCCACAGCACCCGCGGGCTTGCTTGCCGGGCCTTGAATGCGTCAGCGGAAGAGGAAACCTCCTACCCCCCCCAGCGATGGCTCCATCCCCAAGGCGGTCGTCAACCGGCTCAGCCTCTATTTGAGGGAACTTGAGCATCTTGTGCGCGACGGCTACGAAACGACCAGTTCCAACCGGCTGGGACGCGTTTTGGGTTTCACCGATGCCCAGGTCCGCAAAGACCTGGCCTACTTCGGCCATTTTGGCTATCCGGGGATCGGTTATCGTTGCGACGAGCTGATCACGGCCATCAAACGCATTCTCGGTACAGATCAGCAGTGGCCGGCCGCGCTGGTCGGCGTGGGCAACCTGGGCCGTGCGCTCCTCGGCTACCGAGGCTTTCCGCAACGGGGATTCCGCATCGTGGCCGCCTTCGATGCGGCCGCAGACAAAGTGGGAACCGTCATCGAGGGGCTGGTCGTACAACACCTCGATCGCTTGCCCGATGTGGCCGCAGCCCATAGGATACGTCTCGGCATGATCGCCGTCCCGTCCGCCTCGGCGCAGCTTGTCGCTGACCGGCTGGTGGCGGTTGGCGTCGAAGGCATTTTGAACTTCGCCCCAGTGACGATCAACCTGCCCGACCATGTCAGTCAGGTGGGGGTCGACCTGGCCATCGAGTTGGAACAGCTTGCCTTCTCGGTCGTGAACCGGAAATGACGGTCGCGTTAGTTCCCTCTCCCCTTGGGAGCGGGTGAGGGCGGCCCAAAGTTCCGATTAGCGTGACGGGCGAAGCGAACTTGCCGCGCTTGCCGCCTGTCAGCACAATGACAAGAATGTCGGCACTTACCCGGTGGTGTAATGGTAACACTAGGGACTTTGGCTCCCTCATTCTAGGTTCGAGTCCTAGCCGGGTAGTTTTTGGAGATCCCGCAGTGATTCCGCCCGTACGACTTGGCGGTTCTCGCAGCAACAGAGTGTTGCGCCTTGTCGTGCTTCTTGTATCAGGCGTCGTCTTCGCGCCGGCTGAAAGCCGTTCTGCCGAGGCGACGAGCGACGACCGGCCGGTCGTCGTTTCTCAGAAGGCCCTCGATATCCACCGTTCGGCCTTGGTGTTTGACGGCCACAACGACCTGCCCTGGAAACTGCGCGACGAGTTCGGCGGATCGCTCGACAAATGCGACCTCACGCACCCGCAGCCCAAGTTACAGACCGATATTCCCCGCTTAAGACGAGGGGGGGTGGGAGCCCAGTTCTGGTCGGTTTATGTGCCGGCCGAAACGCGGCAGGCGGGCACGGCCCTGCGCGACACGCTCGAGCAGATCGATCTGGTCTATCGGCTCGTCGCCCGCTATCCCGACACGTTCGAGTTGGCCCTCACGGCTCAAGACGTCGAGCGCATTCATGGGCAAGGGAAGATCGCCTCGCTGATCGGCGTTGAAGGAGGCCACTCGATCCAGGAATCGATCGGCGCGCTGCGGCAGCTTTACCGGCTCGGTGCACGTTACATGACGCTCACCCATAGCGACACCCTCTCCTGGGCCGACTCGGCAACCGACGAACCCGAACACGGCGGCCTGACTGCCTTCGGAGAAGAGGTCGTCCGCGAAATGAACCGCCTGGGCATGCTGGTCGATCTTTCTCATGTCTCGGCCGATACGATGCGCGATGCGCTGCGCGTCTCGCGGGCGCCGGTCATCGCCTCGCACTCGTCGGCCTATGGTGTGGCACCCCATAGCCGCAACGTGCCCGACGACGTCTTGAAGCTTGTGGCCGAGAACGGCGGCGTGGTGATGGTCAACTTCTATTCCGGTTACGTCGTTCCCGAAGCGGCCCGCATCCGGGCCGACTTCCTCGAGGCCCGGCGCGAATTGAGGGCTCGCTTCGCCGACCCGGCCGAATACGACGCCGCCGTGAAGCGCTGGGACGACGCCCATCCGATCTCAGCCGGAACGGTTCGCACGGTGGTCGACCACATCGACCACATCGTCCGGGTGGCCGGCGTCGATCACGTGGGGATCGGCTCCGATTTCGACGGCGTATCGATGGTTCCCCGCCAGCTCGAAGATGTGTCGTGCTACCCCAACATCACGCAAGAACTGTTGAACCGGGGATATGGAGAGCGCGACATCGTTAAGATCCTGGGCGCCAACATTCTGCGCGCCTTGCGCGCCGCGGAAGAGACGGCCGCAAAGGCGTCAAGGTAAGCCGAGATCGACCTTCAACCGCAAGGCAAGCGCCGCCAGGGCCACCAAGGCGGCCAGCAAAAGCAGGTCGACAACCGAGAATTGCAGCCGGCCGCGCTCGGTGAGGCGTTCTTTGAGCGAGCCCAGCAGTCCGCCGACTAGGGCCCCGTAGAGGGTGAAGGCGATGGCCGATGTGATGATCAGGCCCCAGCGGACCCGACTTTTGGCAAAACTGCGATCGGCGACCATCGCCAGGCTGATGGTGGCTCCCAACGCCGCCCCCAGTAGCACGAAGTCGACCAAACGCCGGCCGCGGGCCTGGGGCCGATCGGGCCAGGCGAGCATGTGCTCGTCACGCAGGCGCGCTGCGACTTCGCGGTCGCCCACGTCGACCAGCACCCGGTCTTGTCCGTCGCGACGCTCGCACGTCGAGCCGATGCCCTGGGCCAACAACGCGTCCTGGTAGCGCTGTCGATTCTCGCGGTCGTAGAACGACGCGATGACCAGGCGATCTTCCGGCTGCAGTCCTTGGGAGAGCGGTCCGGTGGTCGCCGCGCTGGGAGCTTGCTCTCGAATCGCTTGCAGCGTCGCACGAATCCGTTCCGCGCTTTTTGGCGGAGTGAGGTCGGCACGTTGCGGCCGCGATCCTTCGTCTTCAGGGTTGCCGGGGAGATCTGTCGACATGGATCACGCTCATCGCTGCGCACCTAGCGAATTGACATCTCCCCATCGCCCTCATTATATGCCGGCGGTTCAGCCTAACAACGTGGCCGGTTGCGGCTACGGCCGGTGGTGCCGCGACGGATCAGACGGCAGTGCGCCAAGATTTATTCGGGGAAGCTCCCTGGCCACAGACCGTCGTCTTATCGAGCGAGGGCATGCTCGTCACGACTCCGCACTCAGAGGGCCGCTACCGATGGGAAGGCCTCGACTCGATCGACACCACGGCGACGCATGTGCTCTTTTATCTCAGCAAACTCCACGCGGTGATCGTGCCTGCGAGGGCATTCCGCAACGAAGCGCAGTTTCAGGCGTTCGTCGCGCTTGCCCGCGAGCGGTGGAATCACGCAAGATCGCCGTCGAACTGAAAGATCGAGAAACACAGAGGGCCAAGCGGCAGATCTTAAACGAGGACCGGCACGTTGATCGGCAGCGCGAAGCTCATGTGCAGTTCGGCATGGCGGAGATGACACCGGTCCCACTGGTCGAGGCTCATCTCGCCCAGAAGCGGATGGGCGGCTCGCTCCGTCTCAAAACCGAGCCGGTCGATCGCTTCGCGCAGGGCCGCAAGCCCCTCGTCGGAGCTGATGGGATCGGGCAAAAGCCGTTGGGCGGCAGCAGCCGGTAAATGCATTCCGGCCGGCATGGGTCCGGTCAAAAAGCGGCGTCCGTACCGCAGCCTAACCAGCAGGCGCGACCACCACGACGTCTCAAGGGGCAGTCCCTCCACCGATGCGTGCATACTCCGAGCGAGATGCAGGAAAACCTGGCCCAGCGACCAGTTGCCCAGCATGAGCACCTCGCTCTGCGCCAGGCATTCCGCGTCCGCCAGCAGCTCTTGGAAGCTCTCGTAGCGGATCGGTCGGCGGTCGCTGACGCGGCGAGTGTTGACGGCCATGGTCGGCTCCTATCGCGGAGGCGCGTGCCCGTCACCGAGGCGCGCGCTGGAGTTCCTCCAGACGGGTCAGCATAACGGCTTGAGAAGGCGTTTCCAAGGGGCTCGCAGCTCAGGTTGCGGCTTCTTTATAATAGAGGCCCATTCAGTCGACAAAGACGCCTAAGTCTTTGTAGGTTCTGTATTTTGAAGCACGTCTCGGGCCACCCAGCAGGTTCGTTTTTGGACAGTCAAACGATTCGGGTCGTCGTGCAGGCGCGGATGGGCTCCGGCCGTCTGCCGGGTAAGGTGCTCGCCGATCTGGCGGGGCGCCCGATGCTGGAATTCGTCGTTCGGCGCCTCCAGGCCGCGGACGCGGGCTTTCAGGTGCACGTGGCGACCTCGATATCGAGCGCGGACGACGCAGTGGAGGGGTTTTGCCGGCGTCTCGATGTGCCTTGCTTTCGCGGCTCCGAAGCCGACGTTTTGGGCCGGTACGTGGCCGCCACGGCCGACCTGGCGGACGACGACGTGGTCGTGCGGGCCACGGCCGACAATCCCCTCTACTGCCCGCGGCGGACGGCGGCCATCCTGGCCGAACACCGCCATCTGCAGGCCGACTACACGTGCATCGAAAACCTGTCTTACGTTGTGCCCGAAGTGATGCAGGCGGCCGCCTTAAGAGCGATGTGCTCGGTCGCCTCCGACGCCCGCTGCCGCGAGCACGTGACGCCCTACTTTCGCGAAGCGGCGCACGACTTTCGGGTCGTCACGCTGCCGGCCGACTGGCAGGGTCTGCGGCCGGAAATACGCCTGACGGTCGACACGGTGGAAGAGCTCGACCGGATGTCGGCAATTTGCCGGACCCTGGCACCTCGCGGCCTGCTGTTTCCGCTAGAAGGCGTCTATTCACTTTTCGACGCCTGACACCGGATGAAGCGGTATAATTCCACAGATCACGAGGACACACTATGACGACATCAGATACTCATGTTCCGTCCGCTCCTGGCGTCGACGGTCGGCCGGACAACGGCCGCTCGTTCGCCGAAACGGCCCTCAAGCTCGGCGGCAAGAGCGAGGAAGAAGCACGACGAACGGGAGCCATCGACAAGGCGGATGACCAGGTCGAGGCGCTGTTCGCCCCGCAGTACCAGACGACCGCCAGCCCGGCTCACCGGGCGGTCTGGGACGGGCACGTGCCCGTGGAACTATTTTCCTTTCCGCCGCCGGCCACCCCGCCCGACGTAGCCAAGGTGATGGACGACTCGCTGGCGGTCGTGCGACGGCACCGTGACGCGGGAACTTTGCTCGACGAGAACCGCAAGGTTTCCCAGCAGGTGCTGGGTGAACTGGGAACGGCCGGCTACTGGGGCCTGCTCGTCGACCGGCAATACGGCGGTTCGGGCGCGCCGTTCACCAGCTTCGGCCCCTTTCTGACTCGGATGGCGACGATCGATCCGACCGTGGCGGGCATGGCTTCCGTGCACGGCTGCATCGGCGCGGTCGATCCCGTGCGCACCTTCGGCACGCCCGATCAGAAGGAGCGGTTCTTGCCGCGCCTGGCCAGCGGTCAAAGCCTATCGGCCTTTGCCTTGACGGAGCCGAACGCCGGCAGCGATCTGACGGCGCTGCGCACGCGGGCCGTGCTCGACGGCGATGATTACGTGGTCAACGGCGAAAAGCTGTTCATCACCAACGTGTTGCCGGGGCGCACGATCGGCCTGGTCTGCCTGATCGAGAATCGGCCCGCCGTGCTGGTGGTCGACCTGCCAGCGCAGGAAGACGAGCACTTCCAGTTGAAACGCTACGGCCTCTACGCGCTCAAGCACACGCACAACCTGGGCATTGTCTTCCGCGACTTCCGCGTGCCGGCCACAAACCTGCTGAAGCCGACTCGCGGCGACGGCCTGACGATCGCCTACCACGGACTGAACCTCGGCCGGATCGCCCTCTGCGCTACGGCCGCGGGCAGCATGAGGCTGATGCTGGCCGGCATGCTCCCCTGGGCCCATTTCCGCAAAACATACGGCGCGGCGATCGACACGCGCGAGCTCGTCCGCCGCCGCATCGGCCGGATGGTGGGCCTGATCGTGGCGGCCGACGCGCTGGTCGAGTGGTGCTCGGCCTTGATCGACCAGGGATACCGCGGCGAGATGGAGTGCATCATCGCCAAGATCTTCGGCAGCGAGGCGCAGAAGGAAGCGGCGGTTGAGTTGCTGATGAAGACCCACGGGGGCCGCTCTTTCCTGCACGGGCACCTATTCGGCGACAACGTCCACGAGTTCCTCGCACCGTGCATTTACGAGGGCGAGGGGGAAATGCTGGGCATGGCCTTCTTCAAATCGCTCGTCAAGCATCACGGCACGAAGTTCTTCGAGCCCATCGGCAAAGCGCTGGCGTCCGCGGGAATCAAGAAACCCAACATGGCCAATCCGGCCCACCTGGCGGTGCTCAAGGGGCCGCTGTGGGACTACACGAAATGGTACCTGGGCCAGCGGCTGCACGCGTCGAGCAGCGTCAACTTGCCACCCATGCCTGGCGAACTCAAGGCGCACGCCGAATTCGCCGCCAGTTGGCTGGTGCAGGCCCCTTTCGAGATCAGCGCGACGATGCGCAAGCACCAACTGGCGCTGGCCGACCGGCAGTGCCGCATGGCCGAGATTTCGCAGCGCGTGCAGGACGCGATCGTGATTCTCTGCACGAGCCTGTATGCCGCCAGACAAAAAGACGAGGTGGTGCGCGCGGCCGGCGACGTTCTCTGCCGCGATTTGAGGCGCAAGCTGACCGGCCAGCGACCTTCTGACCGAGACCTGCGAGCCATGACGCGGTTGGGCGAACAGGTAGCCGCCGGCAAGTTCAAGTCGATCGAAGGTCTTGGGGTCGGGGAGATCCTGATGCCTTACCAGAACGACTGAGCGCCTATCCGACGACCGGCATTGTGGCATGCTCCGCTCCACCTGGGCTTCGCGCCGCCCGCCGGTGCAGATAAAGTACGCGGCCCTTCACACGGTCAAAAAACGCACGGAGTTGCTCGATGAAACGCTTCTGCACCGCGCTGGTCTGCCTGGTGGTGGGTGTGGCCATCCTGGGGCATTTTCTCCGGTGGTATCGCGTCACTACCCACAAAGAAGGTTCGACCTTCGACATCCACATCACGTTCGACGAAGAGAAAATCCGCGAAGACGAAATCAAGGCCGAGCAAGAACTGAAACGCTACGGCCAGCAGTTCAAAGAGCAGCGGTAGGACATGGGCGCCTGCCGTGCCGAGCGGAAGGCA
The DNA here is from genome assembly GCA_035550375.1 of Pirellulales bacterium. Lineage (GTDB taxonomy): Bacteria > Planctomycetota > Planctomycetia > Pirellulales > JAICIG01 > DASSFG01. The sequence goes on from DASZPH010000038.1 coordinate 145,172, forward strand.
GTAATGTCCTCGAAGGATGGCTCCGTGTAGTGCAGGCCGCCGTCACCCCGGCCCTTTCCCAAGGCCCAAGGGAGGGGGAGGAATGTCTACCCTCCCAGAACGTCGTTCAGCACCTCTTCGGACACGTAAATCGGCAGCGGAGGGTCGCAGGTGACCGCCACGGCGATGGCGTCGGACGGGCGGGCGTCGATTTCGATCAGTTCCCCGTCGTGCTTGATGCGCAGCCGGGCGTAGTAGGTGTGCTCCTTGAGCTCGCTGATCACGACGCTCTGAAACTCGCCACCCAAATTGTCCGCCACGCTCACCAACAGGTCGTGGGTCAAGGGCCGCGGCGACATAAACCCCTTCACGCGGCGGTCGATGCTGGTCGCCTCGAACAGGCCGATCAAGATCGGAAACGAACGATCGCCGTCAACCTCCTTAAGGTAGATGACTTGCTGATCGTTGATCTCGCTGATGATAATCCGCGACAACTCCATCTGCACGGGCATAAAAGCCGACCCTGCAAGCTGCTCTTCGTTGGGTGGTAAAGCTCGATTATAAGTCGCCGCGCCGGCCAGCGGCTAGTACTTGCAGATTGCGACGGGCGCCGCCGTTAAAGCCGGAAGGGTGGTACGAGCAACGCGAGTCCAACATTTGCTGCCGCTTTGACTGGGATGGCCTTGTTTTTCGGTGAGACTCGCTTTGCGCGTTCCATCCTACCACCTGCCTCTCCCTCGCGCTAGCGCCGCCGGTCCGGCTACCCGAATTGCAACGTGAGCAGCAGTTCCTTGACGTCCGTCACGGCGATCGTTTCGCGCTCGATGGCCCGGCTCGACGAGATGAAGACGGGCGCTTCGCTCGCTTCACGGCCGCCGGCAGGCAGACGACCGTGGCTCCCTTTCACCACCCGCGCGTCGAGCCCGATCAGGTCCATGTAATAACGGAGACCAAGGGCCTTGCGCGCCAGCCGCCGAGCCAGGCGCAACTTGGGAAAACGAAGGCTCGGATCGATCGCCAGCTCAGCCGGGTCGTAGCCAGGCTTGCGATGGATGTCGACCGTGCGGGCGTAATCGGGCGCAAGCGCGTCGTCGAGCCAGAAGTAGTAGGTGAACCATGCCCCGGGTGCCGCGACCGCCACGAATTCGCCCGACCGCGGATGATCGATCCCGAACTCGGCTTGGGCGGGGCGATCGAGCACCTGCTCGATCCCTTGTGTTCGCCGCAAAAGCTCCCCGACTTGATGCAAGTCGCGCGGATCGCGGACGTAGACGTGCGCCACCTGGTGATCGGCCACGGCAAAGGCCCGCGAAGCGCCGCAATCGAGCGTTTCCCAGCCGAGTGGTTCCCGCCGCGCTTCGATGAACCCGTGTTCGCGCAAGGTCCGGTTGATATGAACGGGCCGATTGACTGCCGCGATGGCGTATTCGGAAAGAACGACCACGTCCGCGTCCTGCGAGCGGGCGGCGTCGATCAGTTTGCCGGTCTCGGCGTCGACGGCTCGCAGGTCGTCGGCGATGCGCGGGTCGTCCGGGCCGAGACGCTGCAGGTTGTAGTCGAGGTGCGGCAGGTAGACGAGGGTGAGCGTCGGTCGATAGTCGGCCATCACCGCCAGCGAGGCGTCGGCGATCCAGCGCGTGCTGCGGATGTCGGCCCCCGGCCCCCAGAATTGAAACAGGGGAAACGTGCCCAGTCGTTCTTGCAACCGGTCGCGCAGTTCCGGGGGCTGGCTGTAGCAATCGGGCAGCTTCCGACCGTCGGCCGGATAGCTGGGCCGAGGCGTCACCGACCACTCCACGTCGGCGTACATGTTGAACCACCAGAACATTTTGGCGGTGGTATGCGCCGCGTCGCGCCGGCGGGCCGCCTGATATACCCGCTCGCCCGTCACGAGATGGTTTGATTGCCGCCAGAAGAGCACCTCGGCCAGATCGCGAAAGTACCAGCCGTTGCCGACGATCCCGTGCTCGCGCGGCATCAGGCCGGTCAGCATGGTCGACTGTGCCGAGCACGTGACGGCCGGCAACACCGTCCCCATCGGCCGGGCAAAGCCTTCCTTGGCGAGCCGCGAGATGTGGGGCGTGTTCGGCCCGAGATGGTCGGACGTGAGGCCGACTACATCAACGACGACGAGGGGTTTGGTCATCGGGGCGAAAACGGGAGGGACTGTCGATCCGAGGCTTGCTCGCCAGGGCCAGTCTGCGTGGGTCCCCTCGACAAGTCAACCCGATCCGGCGGGTATTGGAATTCGATGACCGTTGCCGCGGGGTGCCGAGCCTTTCAGGTCCCTTCCAGCTTCTCGTTCTGCCCCAACAGAATCCGCTCGGCGCGGAAGACGATCTCCAGGTCACCCGACTTGAGCGCCGTCTTCAGCGCGGGAATCGCCAGGCGGCCGAGTTCGGTGAGGCGTTTCTCGGCGTCCTCGCGCTGGTTGTATTCGGGCGATCCCAAGTCGGCGATCAGCTTCTGCACTTCGTCCTTGATCTTGGGATCGATGTTGCGGATCATCACCAGGGCAGCGCGGACCGTCTTTCGCGGTGCCGGGTAGGCTACAAGCGGCAACCGTTCCTCGATCGCCTCCGGCGGCAGCCGGCAAAGAACGATCATCTCCTTGGGTTCGCTCAGCGCAGCGCCGGCACGGTCAAGCACCAAATCGACCTCCTGCTGCGTCAGTCCGAGCTTGAGCAGGCTGGCTCTCAGCGACTCGCTCACCGATTTGAATTCCTGGGCGTCGAAAGGGACGACGGATGACATCGCCACTTCTGTCGGTTCTAGTGCAGCGGCAGGTTTTGCGGCAGGAGGTGCGGCGGGCTGTGCGGGGACCGGGGCACCCGTGCCAGCCACCACTACCCGAGCGATGCCGCCCGGCGCCGCGACGACGACTGCCGCAGGCGCGGCCGCCTGTGGGGCCGCTTTGGGCTCCTCTTTGACTTCGGCCGGCTTCTCTGTCTCAGCCTCCTTCACCGGCGTCTCGGCATCAGGTTTTGCGGCCGGCTTCCCAGCGTCGGGTTTTGCGTCAGCCTTTTCCGCCTCCGGCTTGGTGGCGGCTTCTGGCTTTCCGGCTTGTTGCTCGGCGTTTCCTTTCACCAACGACATTTCTCGGACGAAAACCGTGCCGGTTTCGCCGCCGAGAACGAACCCGATGCGATTTTTATCCTTGACGACCCCTTGCGCGCGAAACTTAAACTCGAAGCTTTGAAATTCGCCGGTAAGGGCAACCTTTTCGCGTAGTCCGATATCGTGCCAGTCTGCCTGGTCGATGCCGGCAGCCACCGTCACGGCGCGATCGGCGGACGCCTTTGCTTGAAACTTGACGACATATTCTTGACCTTCCTGAAGATCAAGATTGGGCCGCAACGCTTGAATGTGCCAGTCGGTGCCCGTTATCGCGTCGACCTGAAATACCGTGATGTCGCCTTCGATGCGCTGCGACCCCTTGGCCGCGTCGAGGACGTCCAGCCGCCACGGACTGGCCTCGCTCGCTTTTCCCGGTGAATCCATCAACACGACCCGATCGTCATGACCGGCGACGAGATTGGCCGCCTTTGGTTGCGACGGCGGCAGTTTATCGAGACGACCGACACGCACTCCCCCTTCCTCGGGCGCCAAGACAAACAAGTCGACAAGCGGGTGCTTTCCGGAGTTGGTGATCAGATACTTCTCCGGCCCGCCCGTGATCTGCACCGGCACTTCGTACTTCAATTCCGCGTCATAGGTGAGAAATCGTTCGCAACGCGACTTGTCTTTGACGTACAAGGCATCGAGGCCGCGGGCCTGGTTGAACCAGTGTTTTTCATCGACCGTAGCGAACAGGCCGTCGTTGCCCGCGTCGGTGGTCGTCGCGATATCCAGCCAGCGCACGCGGCCGCTTTTGCTCTCCGCCGGTGGCCAATGGCCCACGAACCGACCGGACTGAACGCGGAGATCAATCTCCAGATCTTTGACCGGCTCTCCGTGCAGCGTGATCAGCCCCACTGGCGTGAGCTTGCGGGCCTCGTTGGCGCGGCTGCGGTCGGTGTCGACGACGCCGGGCATCGCGCTGGGATAGTGCGCGAGCTCATTGGCTTGCTCCAGCGTCGGATCGAGCCCCCACAAAGAAACGTCGTGCAGGTCGTACTTGACTTCCTCGTCTTCCGCGTGACCGAGAGCGGGAAACGGGAGGCAGCACGCGATCGCGCAAAACAACAGCCGCAACGGGCCGCGAAAGGGCCGAAAGACTTCAAACACGCGTACGCCTCGCACGCTCGTCGCCCCGTGCCAACGGTCCGTCGCCATCGCTTCTTCTCTCATTTCTTCTCGGCCCGAAACAGCCGCGCGTCAGCCCAGATCACGCGGTCACCGGTGTCTTCCGCCTCGCCAAAGTCGACTTCGAGCGATAACTGCTTGACGCCCGACAGGGCCACTTCGACGGCCACCGGATCGGCCGTCGCAGCCAGGTCGGGATTGACGAACAGTTCCTTTTCGTCGCCGAGCACCCGGCAAACGACGCGGCCGCGCCCTCGCGAGCTTTCGTCGAACCCGACCGTCGCCTTGAACGACTCATACTCGCCGTCGATCGCGTAGGTGAGCACGCACCGGGAATGCACCGCCAGCCCCTTGGAATACGTCTTTCCCTTCAACTTCAGCGGGCCCCCGTCGAACGCCTGGTCGCGGCACCAGGGTATCAGCCGGCCAAAGTAAGGAACTTGCTCGACGGAGAGCGGCTCCAGGTCTGAGACGAACGTGACCTTGCCGTTGCGAAACACGACGCGCGCCACGGCGCTGCGCGGCACAGCCACCGGTCCCCAGGCCGTTTGCAAAGAAAGTTGCTTGTCGTCGGCCGACTGCCACCGGCCGGCCAGCAGGTCGCCCGACAGCAGGTGGGCGATTTGATATGGTTTGGCGTCGGAAGCCTTCTTGGGCCCCTTGGCGTACACGATGCCAATCAACCGCCCGACGTTAATCGAGCGGTCCTCTCCCTCGAAGGTGAACTTCAACTTCCCTTCACTCACACCGTGGGCGACACCGGTTACCTGAGAGAGCTCCTTCTCGCGCCCCAGAACGAGCGCCGTATCTTCGGCGGCAGGATCGGCAAGGCGCGCGTCGAACTGCGCTCGATCGGCCGCCGTGCCGACCGATGTCAGCCCGATTCCCCGCACGCTGGCGAGCGCCAGTTTTACCGGCTCCGCCGACCAGCCCGTCTTCACGGCGACCGACTCGTCGTCGAGCGAGACGAGCTCTCCGCGGACCAAGCTTTTGTCGCGGCCGTACACGGTTACGTTGGGTGGCCCGGCGCTTTCGGCCGCCGGAACGGCCGCCGCGCCGACTTTCAGTTGATGGTCGGTGTGGGTCGTCACCTTAAGCGACGTCTTGGCCGCGCTGCCGTCCTCGTAGGTGACAGTGACCTCAATCTCGCGGTCGAAGCAGTCCTGGTTGATCGGCTCCACGTAAACGTCGGCCGACGAGGAGGTGCCGTTTCGCTCCAGCGCGAGCTTCCAGTTCGGCGTGCGGGCCGTGTCGAGCCGCCAGATACCGCGTCCCTTGCCGCCGCGCGTGAGGGCGACGATCTGCTTGACGTTCTTTCCGTCCGCCAGGCCGCGCAGGCGAATCTGCACGTCCTGAATGCCGTTGCCCCCGGCGGCGCCGCCGACCTGCACCACGTCGTGGTTAACCTGTCCGACCCACTCCGCCGACAGGTCGGGCGCGTTGCCCAGATCGACGAGCGAGACTTCTTCTAGTGGAATCTTGCGGACCGGGTCGGTGGCGATCACGAGTTGGCCCTCTTCGATGCCCGCGACTTTGGCCGCGATGCGCTCGTCGTACACCGTGGTCACCGACGGACCGCTCGGCACCGGCTGCGGCGCGGGTTGCGCTGCGGCTGGCTGTGCTGCCGCCGGGGCGGCCGGCTGTGCCTCGGCCGGTTTTTCGGTTGCAGGCGGCGCGTTGGCGGCCGGCGCGGCGGCGGCGGCGGCTGCTGCTGGCGCGGCGGCATCTTCCTGCGCCAAGCAAGGCGCCCGGAGCGGCGCTAGCCCCGCTCCGACGAAGACCACGAGCGGACAAATCACTTGAAACCCGGCGCGCAGCACACCGACGCTCTGTCCCGGCCGTATCATACTTTCACCCTGTCACGATTTTTTCGTGGGCTTGGTGCCCGCGCTGCTCTTCGAGGGTGCTGGCTCGCCCTCTTTTTTCACACCGGCCGCCTTGCCCGATTCACTCTTTCCCCGCCGCGAAGCTTCGGGGCTACCATTCGCCGCTTTCCCCGATTCGCTCGGTTCGTCTTCAGCGGCGCTGCTTGCGGGCGTCTCTTCGGCCAACTGCTTGTAATAACGCTCCAGGATCTTCTGGTAGTGGGCCGGGAAGCCTTCCGTCATCGACTGCACGATGCGATCTCGCTCGTGCGGCGGCAACTCGGCCCATTGCTTGCCCGTCTTGCGGGCAGCGTGCAGATCGCCGATCCCGCCGGGCCCGCCCTTGATGATCGAATCGTTCAGCGGCCGCATCGGATTGGCACTGCTCGAACCGCCGCGCATCTGCTCCTGCTCTTTCTCCAGTTCTTCGATCAGCTTGTCGAGCCTCGTGACGATCTGCTTCTGCTGGTCCTGAACGGGCCCGCCCGTGGTCAAACCCGACAGGTCGATCACAACTTGCTCCATCTCCAGCGTCAAATCGCCCAGCGGATCGTCAGCCCCTTCTTGAGCAAACGTTGCGGTCGGTAACAAGGCGACCGGCAGCAAGGCGACCGCCAGCGTCGATAACCGTGCCAGGTAACCCGTTCTCATTGCCGTGCTCCTTCCAGTTCCTCGCCCCGTTCCTCGGCCAGCCGTTCCGTCGCTTCGCGCACAAAATCCTGCTGGTCGGCGACCGCTTCAATCTGTTCCTTGACGGCCGCCGAGAGGGCCGCCAGACCGGCGCGGGAATGGTCCACCTCCTCCGTCCGCTGGTTAGTGCGGACCTGCAGCAGGCGGATCATTTTTAGTTCGGCGATCAATCGGTTCAATTCTCGCTGACGGTCGCGCTGGCCGCCGCGTTGGGCCTTTCGGTTCGACATCTTCGAGGAGGGAAGCTGCTTCATGGCGTCGAGCAGGGCCGCCAGGTCGGCTTCGATCTGCCGTTCGGCGTTCACCACTTTTTCGGATCCGTCGCCTTCGGCCAGCGACGCCTGCACCGAACCCATCGCGTCGCGCACCATGAGGAGGGCCGCGGGCAGAGCGATGCCGAACTCGGTCTCCTCAACGAGCGTGATCAGCTCGTTGGCCATTTCGACAATCCGCCCTTCCGATTTGCCCAGGCCCACGAGCGCCGTGGTCGCCTGCCGCGAGCCGGCCGCCGCTTTCGGGCCGACTAGTTCCGTCGATTCGCGCACGGCGACCTGCTTTTCGAGCATCAGCGTCAGCCCCTCCATGACTCGCCGCTTGACCTCGGCACGCAACTGGTCGAGCAGTTTTTCCGCCTCGTCTTCAAGCTGCTCCTTGGCGTACTTCAGCGAGTCGAGGGCCTGCTGCTGGTCTTCGCTGGCCCCTTCGGCCTGCTGGCTGCCAAGCTCCCCCTCGGCTTTCGACATGCTGGTGCCGGCCCGCAACATTTCTCCCAAGGCTCCCGCGCCGGATTCGCCCAGATCGCGGACCATTTGAGTGATCCCTTCGGTAAGCTGCCGGTTTTGCGCCTGGTCGCGTTGCATGGCCGCGAAATTGGCCTGCTTGATCTCTTCTTCCAGCCGGTGTTCGGCCTCCGCCGTCTCGTCGCGTTCTTTCTCGAGCGCGGCGAGCGCTTCTTTCTCTGCCGGGAGCGCCTCCTCAGACTGCCGCTTTTCGAGCGACTCGGCGGCGGCACCCATCTTCTCGTCCGCGGTGACCAGATTCTTGGCCTCCTTGCCCGCTTGGGCTGCCGCGGAGGCGAGGGCCTTGGCACCCGCCTGGGTTTGGGACTGCTCTTTGGCCAAGTCGCCCGACGGGTTGTCCGCATCGTCGGCCGGTTTATCAGCGGCGGCCAGTTTCCCCGTGGCCTCGATGTGCCCTTGTTGCCGCGCGATCAACTCGTCAAGCGAGGCCCGCTTCTTGCGCAGACCATCCAGTTCTTTTTGTTTCTCGGCGGTGGCTTTCGAGTCGGTGCGTTCGCGATCCTCTTCCTTGATCGCCTTGTCGAGGCGCCGCAGCACCTCGCGAATCTGACGCAGGCGCTCCATCTGCATCTGGAAGTCGAGGTCGGTGGCCAGCAGAAGTTCGTGGAGCCGTTCCAGCTTGGAGAGAAGCTGCTTCTCTTCCACGACGGCTTCGCCAAGGCTGCGCTTGCCGAGCATCGCCTGGGCCTCTTTCATCTGATGGAGAATCAACTCTTCGCGGGCGAACTTGAGTCCCAGCATCAGCCGCGACGAGTTCTCCGGCTCCATCGACTTAAGCGCCTCCGAAAGCCGGTACATCCGTTCCTCAAGCTCCGTCATCTCCGCGGCGACTTTCGCCTGCCGGAAGCTGAGCACCTCGCCCGGCGCGATGCCGTCGGGATTCCCGCCGTCTTTGGCGTCGGACGGTTTGGCGTCTTCGCTTGGCCCGTCCTTCTTGACCGCCGGTTCGTTTTTCGCCCTGGCCTCCTCAGCCGCGGCCGCGATGCGCGTCGCCAGCAGAAGAAAAACGATCGCCAGAAAGAAGGCGAGCCACCAGGCGAGCCCCGCGGAACCTACGCGTCCCCATCCCTTCGAGCCGAATCGCGAAGCGTTCATAGTGTTTGTCTCCGACCCACGAGGCGTTTCTATTCTCGTATGCCAATTCGGGTGATGCAATCACACCGGCCGAGACGCATGTTTGAGATGAGACCGGGTTTGCCCGGCCCCCATCAATCTAGCGATGAACGTCCCCCGTGCCTAACCTTTTTTGCGGAAAAACCGGGGTGATTCGCCGGACAGGCGCGCGCGGGAGGCGCGCGGTCCTCTCATGTGTTCCTTGTTGCCCCGCCTTGGTTTTCACCCGGAGACGATGCTGTGGGTGACGCTCTTCGTATCCGTGTTCCTCGCCCGGAAGTTTCTTTCGAGCGAGGACGGTGGCAGCGAGGCGGCGGACGCCGGCTCATCCGCCTACGCCGAATTATTCACCGGTCTAGGTCTAGAGATCGTCGCGGCAGGACGGCGGCAGATACGTCCGGCAATTCGGGCAAAGCTGAAACGCCGCCGAAATGCGCTTGTGACAACGGGGGCAGGTCCTCCCCGGCGCTGGGGGCGGCGACGACGCAGCCGTCGGGCGCATGATCACCGAACGATCTGGCTGGGCATCTCCTAGCACCGCCAGGATCGAGGTGTCGGACACCTCGCGACGCGGCTCAGGTTGAAGCGTGATTCGGCTGTGACATCGGGGACAAAGCCCCTCTTTGCCTGCGTCCTTGCCGTCGAAACGGAGTTTGTGCCCGTTGGGACAGCGCAGCTTGAACGTCATGGCGTATTCCTCCGATTGGTCTGGTGAAGCCCCGGGGGATACGATGCGTTGCGATGATTCTTATGAGGCCAGACTACGGCGTCGGTAACGACGCAGATTAAAAAAGGCGGGCGGGCGATGCGTGGCAGGCGGGATAAATGCAGGTAGGACGAGCTGGCGGGCAGCTCAATAGAAAGACTATCGGCGATCAGTCAACCATTCAAGACCTCTCAATCTCTCACTGAAACAGTTCCAGGCGGCGGCCGGCTTAGCCTGCTTGGTCGAGCGCAATCAGGCGACATCTCGCAAGTGGTTGCTTTCACAACATTTACGCCGACACAGACAAGCTGGAGAGATAGCCACTTCCCGCGGCCGTACACGCATTTTCAGAGTCGATTTGACCGGGGTCGCGATTTCCCGGCAGAGCTTTGCGTATTGCAAGAGGCGGCCAAATCGTGGGAGCCTATTTCGGTAAAGGCAAGGGCTCGCCCGGTTTGGGGCGAGGCGGCGCCACTCTGACCGCGGGGCCAAGTGGCACCGCGTCGACCGGGTTCGGAGGTACTAGCAAATTAACCGCGTTCTGAGGCGGCGCTGCATTGACTGCATTTGGAGGTGGTATCACATTGCCCGCGTTCCCAGGCGGCGCTGCATTCACTGCGGGCGGAGGTGGCGCCGCGTTGTCTGGGGGTGGAACCGGCACCTCTTCGGCAGCCGGAGGCGCCGCTTGCGGGAGGCCGTTCTGCCAGCCGCCGCCGAGGGCCTGATAGGTGTCGACGATCGCAGTCAGTTGCTGCTGTTTGGTGTCGATCAAGTCCCGTCTCGACTGCCACATGTCGCGCTGGGCGAACAGCACGTCGATGTACTCGATGCGGGCATTCTGAAAGAGGTTGCTGGCGATATCGACCGAGCGCTCGAGAGCTCGCACTTGCTGCTTCTTGAGGGCGATACTGCCGCTGTAGTTCTGCACCCCGTTCACCTGGTTAACAACCTCGGTGAAGGCGTTGAGGACGGTGCGCTGGTAGTCATAGAGGGCCTGTAATTGCTTGGCGTTGGCGTTGAGGTAGTCGGCCCGGATGGCAGCCCTGTTGACCAACGGCGCGACCAGGCCGCCGGCGACGTTGTAAATCAAGGATTCCGGAGTCAAGTACAGATACTTGGGGTTGAAGGCCTCGTAGCCGACGCCGCCGGTGATGAAGAGCTTAGGAAAGAAGTTCTTCCGCGTGACCCTGATGTCGAGACCGGCGGCCTGCAGTTCTCGCTCGGCCTGACGGATGTCGGGGCGGTTCTGAAGCAACTGCGAGGGTAGCCCCACAACGAGCGGGTGCAGGTTCAAATCGATGAATCCCGCGGAATTTCGTTCGACGCGCTGCGGGTAGCGGCCCGCGAGGAAGTTAATTTTGTTTTCGGTCTCGATGATCTGCTGGCTGAGGATCCGCCTTTCGCTCTGATTCTTGCGGACCTCGGCCAGGAAACGTTGGACACCCAGCGCCGTGCTGCGGGCGGCCGCCATCCTGGCTTCGGCGATCGCGAGGCTTCGCTCCTGCAGCGCAATGACGTTATTCAGGTTCTCCATTCGGGCGTCGAGCGCCATCAGGGCGTAATAATTCTCGGCCATGTCCGCGACCAGACGGGTCACGACGTAGTTCCGACCGTCGGTGGTGCCAAGCCAGCGCAGCGCTTGGGCGTCCCTGGCATTCCGCAACTGCCTCCAAATGTCGATCTGCCAGGAGAGCTCGGCCGCGGGTGCCAGGAAGTCTGGCAGCGGAGTGGGAAAGCTCGGGGCGTTTAGGGGTATGTTCTGTAGGTTGTCGGCGCCCACGAGCGTGTTGTAGCTGTATTTGTCCAGCCGTGCCGCGCTCCCGAAACTAAGGAAGGGGAGGTAGGCTCCTCGCCGCCTCATGATCTCGTTGTTGGCGATCTGGATGTCTTCAAACAGAATCTTCAGTTGCAGATTGCCGACCAGGGCCTGGTTGATCAGGCTCGTGAGGTTCGGATCGGTGAAAAACTCTCTTAACGGAACCTGCGCTGAGTTCTCCGTGTTTGTCGCTCCACTGAAGCCTGGCGGCAGGTTGTAGCTTTGGGGCAAGGGCTGTGCCGGCAACGGCGGCCGGAGCTGCGGGATTCCGCAGCCCGACAGAACCAGGATGCTGAAAACGACCGCTGCCGCCACAGCGTTCTTCGAGTGCTTCACAAGAGGCTTCATCTACGTCGTCCTTGACGGGCGGCTTGCCGGCGAGCGTCGTGCTCGCCCGACAGCGCATAGACGAAGCATTTCATCGGCGGCCGGCGCCGGAGGAAACGGAAAATTCCGGATTCTCGCTATAAATTAACAATCGACGGGGACGCAGATTCACTAGACGCCGCAGCTATGCGGCCTTGCGCGATTCCGGGGAAGATGGGCAGAGAAAATGGCCCGCAAGGTCGGTCGTGCCACTGCTAGGAACGGCCACCGTGGCGTTCCCATGAATCGCCGTAGAACATCGGCTCCCAGTTCGCGCGCAAAGGGCGCACTGCCTACCGACTATGCGTGGTCTTCGACGACCTCGCTAAGAGGTTCGTCCGTCTCGTCCGGAAGGAGCTTGCGGTCGCCGGCCATGCGACCGAACAGGTAATAGAGGCCGGGAATGACCAAAACGCCGATCACCGTGCCCAGGAGCATCCCGCCGACGGCCGTGGCGCCAATCGTGCGGTTTCCGATCGCGCCGGGGCCGCTGGCACGGACCAGCGGAATCAAACCGGCGATGTAGGCGAAGGAGGTCATCAGAATCGGCCGGAATCGCAATTTGCCACCTTCGATGCCCGCGTCCTTGATGCTCACTCCCTCGTGGCGCCGTTGCACCGCGAACTCGACGATCAGAATCGCGTTCTTGCCCAGCAGGCCGACGAGCATGACCAGACCAATCTGGGCGTAGACGTCGTTGGCCAACCCCATCGCTTGAAGGAACAAGAACGATCCGAAGATTCCCACTGGCAGCGACAGGATCACTGCCAGCGGCAGGACGAAGCTCTCGTATTGGCCAACCAGCACCAGGTACACAAAGGCCACGACGATCAAGAAGATGTAAATGGCCAGGTTCCCCTTCTTCGCCTCATCATAGGAGAGACCCTCCCAACCGAGGCCGTAACCGCGAGGCAGCGTCTCGGCGGCGACCTCCCGAACGGCCTCGATAGCTTCGCCGCTCGAGAAGCCAGGTGCCGGCGCTCCCTGAATGGCGGCTGAGGGATAGAGGTTGTAGCGATTGATCCCGTTCAGCCCCTGCTGCTTTTTGAGCGACACGAACGACGAGTAGGGGACCATTTCGCCGTTGTCGTTTTTGACGAAGATATTCTCCAAGTCTTCGGGGTACCGCCGGAATTCCGGCTTGGCCTGCACAAAGACCTTGTAGAACTGGCCGAAGAGAATGAAACCTTGCCGCCAGGTGCTGCCCATGACGACCGAGAGGTTGTTGATCGCATTTCCGATCGACACGCCCTTCTGCATGGCCACGTCGTTGTTGATGAGCACTTCGTACTGCGGAAAGTTAGTGGAATAGAAAGTGAACAGGCCCTTTACCTCCTTGCGTTTGGCCAAGGCCGCCATGAACTCGTCGGTAATCTTACCGAGTCGCTGGTAGTCCATGGTGTTCGTTTTGTCCAGGACGCGCACGGAGAACCCTCCGGCCGCGCCAAACCCCGGAACCGCCGGCGGCTCGAAGAATTCCAGCTTCACATTGGAAATCTGACGGCACTCGTGCTCGAGCTTCTCAATGATCTGCTTCGACGTCAGCTTGCGTTGGTACCAACTCTTCAGGTTGATCAGACACGTTCCCGCATTCGAGCCGCGGCCCTCCGTGAGCACCTCGTAACCGGCCAGCGACGAGACCGAGCTGACTCCGTCGATCTTCTTGGCGATCGCCTGCAGCTCATGCGACTTGGCGTTCGTGTATTCGATCGTCGAGCCGGGAGGCGTCTGCAGGATGCCGTAAATCATGCCCTGGTCTTCCAGCGGGATAAAGCCGGCCGGCAAGTGCGTGTTGACGACGTAAGTGCCGACGCCAAAGCCCGTGACGACCAACATCGTCAGCGCCCGGCGCGTGACGATCGGGCCCAGGAAGGCGGCGTAACCTCCGGTGACTTTCTCCACGCCACGGTCAAAAAGGTGCAGCAAGATGCCCAGCGGCCCGCGCTTTTTCGCGCCCGTGTGGGGCTTGAGAATCAGCGCGCAGAGAACCGGCGTGAGCGTCAAGGCCACCACGCCGGAGAGCACGATGGACGTGGCCATTGTGATGCCGAACTGGCGGTAAAAGGTGCCCACCGGCCCCGTCATAAAGGTCACCGGAACGAAAACCGCCGTCATCACCAGGGTGATGGCGATGATCGCGCCGCTGATCTCGTTAATCACCTCCTTGGTCGCCAGGTACGGTGAAAGGTGCTTCTCGTGCATCTTGGCGTGCACCGCCTCGACCACCACGATTGCGTCGTCCACCACAACCCCGATGGCCAGTACCAGCGCGAAGAGAGTGATCAGGTTGATCGACAGGCCGAGCAACTGCAGGAAGAAGAACGCGCCGATCAACGATACGGGCACCGCCAGCGTCGGAATTAGCGTGGAACGCCAGTCGCCCAGGAACAGATAGACCACCAGCGAAACCAACAGGAAGGCCTCGAACAGGGTGTGCAGCACCTGGTGGATCGAGGCCTCAAGGAAACTGGAAACGTCGTAGCTGACCTCGAAGGTCATGCCGGGAGGAAACGAGGTGTTCTTGATCTGTTCGAGTTTCTTCTTGACCTCCTCAATGACGACCGAGGCGTTGGTGCCGGGAAGCTGCTTGAGCACGATGGCGGCCGAGGGATGGCCGTCGATGTCGGAGTAGATGTTGTAGTACGAAGGGCCCAGCTCGACTTCGGCAACGTCCTTGAGCCGCAGAATCTCACCGTCGGGGTTGGCCTTCAGGACGATGTCTTCATACTGCGGGGGCTTGTTGTAGCGACCCAGCCACGTGAGGACGTACTCGATGGTTTGCGATCTCCTGCCCGTCGCCTGACCGAACCGGCCCGGCGACCCAATCATGCTCTGTTGTTCCAGGGCCTTCATGACGTCGTCGGAGGACAGGTTGTAGGCCCGCATGCGGTCGACATCGAGCCAGATCCGCATGGCATACTGGCGGCTGCCGAGAATTGACGCGCTGCCGATGCCCCGCACCCGCTTGATCTCGGGCAGGAGGTTCACATAGGCGTAGTTGTAAAGAAAATTCTGGTCGTGGGCTGAATCGGTGCTGTAGATGTTCACATACATCAGCATGCTCGTCATCGACTGCATGACGATGATCCCCTCCAATCCCACCAGGGTAGGGAACCTTTGCTTCACGGTTTGGATGCGGTTCTGCACGTTCAAGACGGCCACGTTGGGGTCCGTGCCCGGCTCGAAGATGATCTGGACCGTGGCCTCACCGGCGCTCGTGGCGGACGAGGCCATGTAGCGCATATCCGCTACGCCGTTGATGGCCTGCTCCAGGATGATCAGCACGGAGTCGACCAGGACCTGGGCGCTGGCGCCGGGAAAGGCAACCGTAACCACCACGCTCGGCGGCGCGACGTTGGGGAACTGCGAGATGGGCAGGGTTTTGATCGACAACCCTCCCAGGAACAAGATGATGATTGAAATCACGATCGCCAGCGCCGGCCTCCGGAGGAATTGCGAAAACATGGTTGGGAGAGAGTCCGGTTGGCTGGGTGTTGTGCTTTAGGTGTCCTGCCTGCTCTTTGGCGACGGGTGGCCACCCGCACCGCAAGTGGGCGCTCATTTTTTCTCGCTTTTTCCTGGCAACTCCGGTGCCATGTGCGTTGGCTGTTGCGTTAATGCGCTGGCCGTCGAGCTAATGCCCTGCGCCAAGGGTTTTATGACGAAGCGATGACACGCGGCCGAGCTCGGTCAGCCCGCGATTGCCCTTTTTCTGGGCACTCTCTAGCGAGAGTTTGGGCGTTCAATCGACCGCAAAGAGATGGTCGCCGACTGCGACCAAAAGCGGAGATAGATATTGCAGGTCAGCGGGAGGCTCACGTCTGCCGACCCTACATCATCGAATTGAGTGAAAACGCGAGAAGCGTGACGGTCTATCTGGGAACCGGCATTGTGGTGCGGGCATCTGGCCCGCCGGTTCTCTTATAGGCTCTAGCAGAAACGGGGCGGAAAGCCGGCAGTGAACTTCAGTCCGGTTGCGCAGGCGGTGTAACCGTAATTGTCTCGCCGCTGTCACCGTGCAATGTCAGCCTCCCCTGTGGCATCCCATCGTAAACTACTCGGAACCAGGTCGTGCCGTCCGGCATCTTAAGAGTATCTAAACTGGCGGCCCCACCGCCTACCCTCGGGCCTCTAAGAATGGTCGGCCGCTGAAAGTATCGATTCCATTCACCACCGACCAAAAACGCCGCCGCAACGGCAATCAGCCACGACAGCGTTTTCAAGCTCCGTTGGGGATGGACCATGTAAGAAGTGTCTGAAACAGTATTGCGTGCGAGGAGCAACGCACCTAATGAACTCAACGGTCATCTGGACGGACGGCGCGCTGGGAGAGTTTGCCGTCCGACATCTGTAATGTCTGCACAGGGTTGTTGTGCGCGGGCCGCAGACTGGCGGCATGATCATCGTTTGCTGATACCAGGGAGAACCGACGCCTCTCAAACACGCCGCGACGACGACCGTTGATTACAGGATCGCTTTCAGCCTGAAAAAGCAGCCATCCGAGCAGGCAATAGACAACAATGATGGCCATCGCGCCGATACCAGCGCGCCCTAGCAAGCTGCCGACGGCCGAACCAAGCACGATCGGGAATGCGGCGGCGGCGGCGGTGCCGTTTTCCGGCGACTCGCGAGCCACGAACAACAGCCATAAGGACAGGGCAAACAACGCAACCGCGGCCAATAACCTGCCCAAGCTGAACTGAAAACGTGGGGTCATGGGAACCGTCTACGGACGACCGTCGTGGCTCGCGATGGGGCGTTTCTCATTCGTAATCGTTCGACCATTCGTGGTGGGACGGAGGTGGTTGTTCGACGGCCTCACTAAGAGGTTGATGTGTCTCGTCCGGAAGGAGTTTGCCGTCGCCGGCCAGCCGAGCGAAAAAGTAGTACAGGCCGGGAATGACCAACACCCCGATCACGGTGCCCAGGAGCATCCCACCGACCGCCGCGGTGCCAATGGTGCGGTTTCCGATTGCCCCGGGACCGCTGGCACGGATCAAGGGGATCAGACCGGCGATGAAGGCGAAGGAGGTCATCAGAATCGGCCGGAATCGCAGCTTGCCGCCTTCGATGGCCGCCACCTTGTAACTCACGCCCTCGTGGTGCCGTTGCACCGCGAATTCGACGATCAGAATCGCGTTCTTGCCCAGCAATCCTACCAGCATGACCAGACTAATCTGGGCGTAGACATCGTTGGCCAGCCCCATGGCTTGAAGGAAAAAGAACGATCCGAAAACCCCTACCGGCAGCGATGCAATCACCGCCAGCGGCAGGATGAAGCTCTCGTACTGCCCAACCAGCACCAGATAGACGAAGGCGACGACGATCAGAAAGATGTAGATGGCCAGGTTGCCCTTGCGCGCCTCGTCATAAGAGAGGGCTTCCCAGCCCAGGCCGTAACCGGGAGGTAACGTCTCGGCGGCGACCTCCTCAATGGCCTTGATAGCCTCGCCGCTCGAGTAGCCTGGGGCCGGCGCGCCTTGAATGGCGGCGGAGGGATAGAGATTGTAGCGGTTGATCTCGTTCAAGCCCTGCTGTTGCTTGAGCGTCATAAACGCGGAGCAGGGAACCATTTCGCCCTTATCGTTCTTGACGAAAATATTCTCTAAATCGTCGGGGTACCGCCGGAACTGCGGCTTGGCCTGCACAAAGACCTTGTAGAACTGGCCCCAGCGGACGAAGCCTTGTTGCCAGGTGCTGCCCACAAGGGTGGAAAGCGTGTCCAGTGCGTTGAAGATCGTCACGCCCTTCTGCATGGCCACAGCGTTGTTGATCTGAATGTCATACTGCGGATAGTTGCTGGCAAAGAAGGTGAACAGGCCCTTCACCTCCTTGCGCTTCCCCAGTTCGGCCAGGAACTTCTCCGTCACTTCTCCCAGCGCGAGGTAGTTCATCGTGTTCGTCTTGTCCAGGACGCGCACGGAGAACCCACCTGCAGCGCCAAACCCTGGAACCGCCGGCGGCTCGAAGAACTCGAGTTTCACGTTGGACATCGTGCGGCATTCGTGCTCGAGAACCTGAATGATCTGCTTCGAGGTCAGCTTGCGCTCCGACCAGTTCTTCAAATTGATGAGACACGTTCCCGCGTTCGAGCCGCGACCCTCGGTGAGCACCTCGTAACCGGCCAACGACGAGACCGAGTTGACCCCGTCGATCTTCTTGGCGATCGCCTGCAGCTCGCGTGATTTGGAGTTGGTGTACTCGATGGTCGAGCCGGGAGGCGTCTGAAGGATGCCGTAGATCATCCCCTGGTCTTCCAGTGGGATAAAACCGGCGGGCAGGTGCGCGTTCACGACGTAAATGCCGACGCCAAAGCCCGTGACGACCAACATCGTCAGCGCGCGGCGGGTGACGATCGGGCCCAGGAAGGCGGCATAACCGCTGGTGACTTTCTCCACGCCACGGTCGAAAATATGCAGCAGCATGCCCAGCGGCCCGCGCTTTTTCGCGCCCGTGTGGGGCTTGAGAATGAGGGCGCAGAGAACCGGCGTGAGCGTCAGGGCCACCACGCCGGAGAGCACGATGGATGTGGCCATCGTGATGCCAAACTGGCGGTAGAAAGTGCCCACCGGCCCGGTCATGAACGTCACGGGAACGAAGACCGCCGTCATCACCAGGGTGATGGCGATGATCGCGCCGCTGATCTCGTTAATCACCTCCTTGGTCGCCAGGTAGGGCGAGAGGTGCTTGGCGTGCATCTTGGCGTGTACCGCCTCGACCACCACGATCGCGTCGTCCACCACAACCCCGATGGCCAGCACGAGTGCGAAAAGGGTGATCAGGTTGATCGACAGACCGAGCAATTTCAGCAGGAAGAATGTGCCGATCAACGACACCGGCACCGCCAGGGTCGGAATCAGTGTCGACCGCAGGTCGCCGAGGAACAGGAAAACCACCAGCGATACCAACACGAAGGCCTCGAACAGGGTATGCAGCACCTGGTGGATCGAGGCCTCCAGAAAGGTGGAAACGTCGTAGCTGATCTCGTACGTCATGCCCGGAGGGAAACGGGTCTCTTTGAGCTCATTTAGCTTCTCCTTGACCTCCTCGATGACGGCGGCCGCGTTGGTGCCGGGGAGCTGCTTGAGCACGATGGCGGCCGAGGGATGGCCGTCGATGTCGGAGTAGATGTTATAGTACGAAGCGCTTAGATCGACCTCGGCAACGTCCTTCAGCCGCAGGACCTCGCCGTTCGGATTGGCTTTCAGAATGATGTTTTCGTACTGCTCCGGCCGGTCGTAGCGCCCCACCCAGGTGAGGACGTACTCGATGGTTTGCGACCTCCTGCCCGTGGCCTGGCCGAATCGCCCCGGAGAACCAATCATGCTCTGTTCTCCCAGAGCCTTCATGACGTCGGAGGCGGTCAGGTTGTAGGCCCGCATGCGGTCGATGTCGAGCCAGACCCGCATGGCATACTGGCGGCTGCCGAGAATGTAGGCCATGCCGATGCCATGGATCCGCTTGACCTCGGGCACGATGTCGACGAAGGCGTAGTTGTAGCAGAAGTTCTGGTCGTGGGCCGGATCCTCGCTGTAGATATTCACGTACATCAGCATGCTCGTCATCGACTGCATGACGATGATGCCCTCGAGTTCCACCAGGGGAGGGAGCCTTTGCTTGACGGTTTGGATGCGGTTTTGCACGTTCAAGACCGCCACGTTGGGGTCCGTGCCCGGCTCGAAGATGATCATGATCGTGGCCTCGCCGGCACTGGTGGCGGCGGAGACCATGTAGCGCATGTCGGGCACGCCGTTGATGGCCTGCTCCAGGATGATCAGCACCGAGTCGACCAGAACATTCGCGCTGGCGCCCGGATAAGCGACCGTAACCATCACGGCCGGGGGCGCAACGTTGGGGAATTGCGAGATCGGCAGATTGGTGATCGAAAGCCCCCCCAAGAACAAAATGATGATCGAGATGACGATCGCCAACGCGGGTCTTTGGAGGAACTTGGAGAACATGGTTCTTAGAGAGTTTGCTTAGTTTCCGTACTTCGCTCCCGGAAGCGGTTGCTATTCCGCGTGGTATTTCAGGTTGGCCGCGACCTCGTCCGGTCGAATATCCTCAAATTCCACCTTGTCGCCGTCGCGAACCTGTCGAATCCCTTCGAGAACGATCTTGTCTTGGACCGTAACTGCGCCCTTCTTGATGACGAAGAGATCCTCCAATTCATTCTCGATGGTGATCTCGCGCTGATGCGCCACGTTGTCTTCGTCGATGACATAAATGTATCGCTTGGCGAGAACTTCGAACGTGGCCCGTTGGGGGATGACAATGGCGTCGTTCTCCACCCAGCTCAGCAACACGGTGCCGGTCTGACCGTTGCGCAACAGGCGGTCGGGGTTTGCAAAATCCGCGCGGAAAGGGATGTTCCCCGTCTCGTTGTTGAAGTCGGCCTCGATCGCGCCTTTCCCGTGCGCGGGGTCGAGCGTGCCGATCTGGTCGAACTTCTTGCCGCTGGCCAGCAGGAGCTCGATTTTCAAATTCTTATTCTGTTGCAGGTTGGTCATGTACTCGAGGTAACGCTTTTCGGGGACGTTGAAATAGACCCACATCAGGCTGTTGTCGGACAAGGTCGTGAGGACTTCCCCCTCCTCGACCAGTGCGCCTTGCTGGTGATGCAGGCGGTCTATGATGCCGTCAAAAGGGGCCTTGACCGCGGCAAAGTTCAACGCGGCCTTAGCCAACTCCGCCTTGGCCTGGGCCCTCTTCAGCTTGGCTGCGATCAGTGCCACCTCGTTCGGCGAGATGGCATTGTCCTTGCGCAACTGCTCGGCGTACTTGAGCTCTAACTTTGCGACGTTGGCCTCGGCCTCTGCGGCCTCAGCCTCTTTCTGGTAAAGAATGGGGATGACCGTGAACAGTGGGTCGTCCTCTTTTACCTGCTGACCTTCCTTGACTCGGATCGCCTCCAGGTACCCCTCCTTCAAGGCGCGCACCTTGATGTGACGCTGCGAGTGGATCTGGCAGACGTATTGCTGGGTGAGGGTAACCGCCTGCGACTGCGGCGAGGTGGCCACAATCTTATGGGACTCCGCGTGGTGCTCCTCCCTGTGCGCATTACAGGCAGGCAGGGAAACGCAAATCAGGGCCAGGATGGTGGCCGGGATCGGTAAGACTTTCATCGTGTTTCGCTGGTTGGTTGCTTCTCAGTTCACGAACCGGATCGGCGAGCGTGCATCAAGGCGGGAAATGGGCGTGCATCAAGGGGAGACAGTCCACGCTCATCTGATCTATCGCTAGCAAGCCGCCACAGAAGAGGTGGTGGGCAGGGGCCGGCGGATAAATCCAATCGTGTTCGCCGGGCGGTGGCTGGTGGGGGCGTGATCTTGATGGTCGTCCCAGGCACCTTGCGAATCGGAGTCGATGATCCACATAAGACGAATGGTAGGACCCGCCGGGACCGTCGTCAATTCGCCTTAGGTGGAGATTACAGTAAATTTAGGGAAATTTAATTTTACGACGATAAAAACGACCAACTGTGACGAAATTGTCACCAAACATGGGCTTGGAAGCAGGGCGCGCATGGCCCAGGAACGGGGATTCGGGCGCGAGGCAAAACAGCCGCAGTCGTGGCCCCGCCGCGCACTCCCGCAACGCCGCGAAACCAACAACACTCACGTGTTTTGCAGTGGGTCTCCCTCGAACAAGCGACGCACGCCGGTCCCTCACCCTCACGCCACCCGGTTCTCGTCGCGCCCTTCCAGAAACGCGATCACGTTTTCGACGACCCCGGAGTTGAGCAACTCCATCCCTTCGGGCGTCTGGTCGGCGTTGTGCGGCGTGAGTACGACCTGCTCGCAACCGAGCAGCGGGTGGTCGACGGAAAGCGGCTCTTCGTCGAACACGTCGAGGCCTGCGCCGCCTAGCCACCCCTCGTTCAAAGCCTCGACCAGCGCCGCCGTGTCGACGATCGCGCCGCGGGCCGTGTTGACGAGCAACGCGCCCTGCTTCATCGAATGCAGCTCGCGGCGGCCGAAGAAGCCCCTCGTTTGCTCGGTCAGCTTGACGTGCAGGCTGACCGCGTCGGAGGTGGCGAGGAGCTCGTCAAAACCGACGAACGGCACGCCCAGATCGTTGGATCGCTCGGGCGTGGGATGAAAGGTCCAGGCCTGCACGCGCATGCCGATGGCCTTGGCCAGCCGGGCCGTTTCGGCCGCGATCGGCCCCGCGCCGACGAGTCCCAGCATTTTGCCGCGGAGGTAGACATTTTGTAGGGCCGTCCAACGCCCCCGTTTCAGTTCTTGGGTCTGAAACCAGACGCGTTTCGAGATGGCCAGAAGCAGGCCGAGGGCGTGTTCGGCCACGATCGGGGCCGTGCGCCCCGGCAAATTGCGGACGTCGATTCCCAGCTCGCGCGCGGCGTCCAGATCGATGGCGTCGGTGCCGATGCCGCAGACGGCGAACATCTTGAGCTGCGGCAGTTGTCGCAGGACCGGCGTGGGCCAGGTCACCGAGCTGCGCGAGTTGATCAGGCACAAAGCCCCCTGCGCCCGGCGAATCTTTTCGGTGTCATCGGCCGGCCGGTCGCGATAGAGGACCACTTCGCCGTACTGCTCGAGCCGTGCGAGCTGCGGCGAGCCGTCAAGCTGCATCGGGTCGTCGCCGGGGATAACGATCAGCGGTCGTGACGAATGGGACATAGGCGTATGATGCAAGGCCGGCTGGCGTCTGGGTAGTGCCCGGCTATGATACCGGCATGAACGGCGAAGACGAAGCAGCCTGGCACGCTTGGCGCGACGAGTGGTCTCTGGCCGACGGCCTGACCTATCTGAACAACGGCTCGTTCGGCCCCACGCCCCGGGCCGTGTCGGCCGCGCGGCGACGCTGGATGGACGTGGTTGAGTCCGACCCTCACGATTTTCTGGTTCGCCAGCTTGGCCCCCGGCTGGGCGAAGTCCGAGCGCGGCTCGCAGACTTGGCGGGCACCGCCGCCGACAACCTGGCCCTGGTGGAGAACGCCACGGTGGCCATGAACATCGCCGCGGCCAGCGTCGATCTCAGGCCAGGCGACGAGGTGCTGGCCAACGACCACGAATACGGGGCCGTGCTTCGTCTTTGGCAGCGGGTGTGCCAGCGGGCCGGGGCCAAGCTCGTCGTACAGCCGTTAACGGTTCCGATCCGGGACGGCGAGGCGGTGGTCGACGAGCTTTTCACCGCCGCCACCGACCGCACCCGAATTCTCGTCGTCAGCCACATCACGTCTCCGACCGCCGTCGTCTTTCCCCTGGAAGCCATTTGCCGCCGCGCCCGCGAGCTGGGCCTTGTCACGTGCGTCGACGGCCCGCATGCCATCGCCATGCTTGACGTGCAGATCGACGCGCTCGGCTGCGACTACTACACGGCAAGTTGCCACAAGTGGCTGTGCGCTCCGTTGGGGACAGGATTTCTTTATGTCCACCCGCGACGGCAACATGCGGTGGCACCGGTGCTGGTGAGCTGGGGACGAACGCTCGAGGGCGATACGGCGAGTTGGCGAGACGAGTTCAACTGGATCGGCAGCCGCGACCCGTCCCCCTTTCTGGCCGTTCCGGCGGCGATCGATTTTCTGGGGAAGGTTGGCTTCGAGAGCTTTCGGCGACGCACGCACGGCCTCGCGGCCTACGCCCGCGAGCAACTCGCAAGCTGCCTAGATGCTGCGGCACTCGTTCCGGACGACCCGCAATGGTACGGCTCCATGATTTCCATGCGTCTGCCGGACGGAGAAAGCGAACCGCTGCAACGGGCGTTATGGGAGCGGTACAGAATTGAAATCCCCATCGTGTCCTGGCGGGGGATGCGGCTGGTCCGCCCATCGTGTCACCTCTATACGCAGCGGGACGCGATCGATCTGCTGGTGAACGCGTTGAAAGAGTTGCTGAGCGGCTGAGGACACAGGAAATTTGTCGCCATGAGGAGCCGTGTCGCGTAGAATCGGGATCAACCGCGAACAGCCATGCTGCTTTTGGTTCGAGTTCTCGGCGCATCGTTTAACCGCTAGCCAACGGCGTCCGTGAAGATCGAACTGCCCGAGGCCGTAGCGGGCCAGCCGCGGGTATCGAGAGACTCGTCAACCGGAATCCGCAGTGGCCAAGGCGGCGTTTGACTCCTTCAACGGACCCATGACAGATATGTGCTCACCGCCAATTCGCCCTTTCCGTCTCTTCGTCGCCTGCCTACCTGCTCTTCTCATTGCTGCCACGAGTCTGCAGGCCGACGAGCCACTCGCGGACAACCGGCTGACCGACGCCGAAAAAAAGGACGGCTGGATTCTGCTCTTCGATGGCAAGACGTTCGCTGGCTGGCAGACGAATAGCGGCCAGCCGAGTCAACGGCCGGTCGAGGACGGGTGCATCAACCCGCATAAATGCGGTGGCTACATGATGATCCACGAGCGTCCCTGGGACGATTTTACACTTTCGCTCGACTTCAAAATCAGCGCCAAGTGCAACAGCGGAATTTTCATCCGCACGTTTCCGCTTCAACCCCGGCCGGGGAAGGATGTGGGCTTCAACGGCATCGAGATCGCCATCGACGACACGCAAACCGCCGGCTTCCACGACACGGGGGCCATTTACGACCTGGTGAAGCCGAGCCGCAACGCCATGAAGCCGGTCGGCGAATGGAATCACGCCGACATCACCTGCGACAAGAATAAGATCGTTGTCGCGATCAACGGCGAAGAGGTCAGCAAGCTGGACCTCGACCAGTGGACCGAGCCGAACCGCCGGCCCGACGGCACGCCCCACAAGTTCGACATCGCCTACAAAGAACATCCGCGGCACGGCTACATCGGCCTTCAAGACCACGGCGCCGACTGCTGGTTCAAGAACATCAAGCTTAAGCCGCTGCGTCCCTAGCGATTCGCGCCATGTTCGATCCTGATCTGGCCCGTCGGCACGTCGAGCTCACGCGGCGTTATTTTCTCGGGCTCGGCGCAGCGGGTGCCGCAGCGTTGGCGACTCTTCCGACGCGCGCTTCGGAGCCGACCGCTGACCACGCCTTGAAGCTGGCGATCGACGAGTTGCAACGCAACTACATCACCCCCAGCGAACAGTTCGGCACGGTCGAACGGGGCGATCCGCTCCCTTACACATTGCCGCCCGACAGACTGCGAGAAGTCGGCCTGGTCCGCGAAACCTGGCGGTTGGAGGTGGTCGCCGACCCGGAGAGCAATTCGGAGATCGAACGGCCCCTGTCGAAGGAAGGCGGAACCGCGCTTGACTTCGACGGGCTGCTCAAGCTGGCCGAGAAGCACGCCGTGCGATACCTCAAGGTGATGACGTGCAACAACGGCGATTCGCCTCTCGGCATGGCGCTCTGGGAGGGGGTGCCGCTGCGCGAGGTGCTTTGGCTCGCGCAGCCGAAGCAGAACATCCGCCACGTCTTCTACTACGGTTACCACAACGACGACCCCAAGCAGATGTTTCAATGCTGGCTGCCCGTGAACCGCGTGCTGGAGGACCCGCCTGGCGAGTTGCCCGTGATGCTGTGTTACAAGCTCAACGGCGACTGGCTCTCGGGCAAGCGAGGCGGGCCGGTGCGGATGGTTGTTCCGGAAAGCTACGGGTTCAAGTCGGTCAAATGGCTGCAACGCGTGTTGCTGACGAACAAGCACCAATCGAACGACACCTACGCCGAAGGGAACAACGACACGCATAGCTGGCTGAAGACCTTCGCCCGCTTCTCGCAGATCGAGTTGAAAGGCCGCGCGGGACAACCGACCGCCATCACCGGCGTTGCCCAGGTGGGCATCTCCGGGCTGGCCAAGGTGCAGTACTGGCTGCAGCCCAAGGACGCCCCCTTGCCCGCTGACGACCCCTACCTGGCGAGCGCGCCGTGGCAGGACGCCGACATCTTGCCCCCGCCGGCCGATTGGAACCATCTACCCGACGGCGAACTGCCCGACGCTCCTCTCCAGTTCGACGCGGCCGGCCGGCCTCGCCAGTGGCCCCTGCGCGACGCGATTGCGCACTGGGCCGCGCTTGCCCCCGCGCTGCCGGCCGGAAAATATGACCTCCGCTGCCGAACCATCGACTCCGCTGGAAAAGCTCAGCCCCTACCGCGGCCCTTCGCCAAGTCGGGCCGCAACTCGATCCAGCGGGTGACGCTCGTTCTGGATGCCTGATCGCTGTTTTTTTCTTAAGGTTGCCCGATTCGCTTCCATCGGACCTTCCAGGGCACCGATAAATGGCATAAACGTCATTAGCCGGTCAGTTTCACAGGCGAAAGTTCGATGGGCGTCACCGGGAAGACGCACCTGGCCTATTCGTCCAGTTCACACGCGCGCGAAGCGAGGTCGATCCGTTTTCCGGAGCAGCCGAGAGGGCTGACCCGCCTCGACCGTGTGGGACTGGTCACCCTTCTCGTCGCGTTCGTCGTCTTTAGCGGCGTCGTGCAGTTTCGCTGCGCGCTCTGGCCGAATCGACGGCTGGGCGACTGGAATGTCTTTGCGCGAGCGGCCTGGGCCGCGCGGACGGGCAGCGATCTTTACGCGATCACGGACGACAACGGATTCCACTATCTCTATCCGCCCGCGTTTGCAGTTTTGCTCGCGCCGCTGGCCGACGCCCCTGCGGGGGAGTCGCGTGCCGGCCTGCTCCCTTATCCGTTGACTGTTCTCTACTGGTACTTCTTCAACGTGGGGTGCCTGGTCATCGCGGTGCATTGGCTGGCCACGGCCCTGGAAACGGTGTCGGCGGCAGGTATCCGGCCATCGATCAGCACCCGGCGATGGTGGGCGCTGCGAGTCTGGCCCGTGGTGGTGTGCCTGCCGACCGTCGGGCACACCCTGATGCGAGGTCAGGTTGGCCTGGTGATCCTGCTCTTCTTGAGCGGAATGGTCGCGAGCCTCGTCGGGGGAAATCGTGTGCGCGCAGGAGGGTGGCTGGCGTGTGCCATTTGCCTGAAGGTGATCCCCGCCTTGCTACTCGCGTATCCTTTGCTTCGCCGGGACCTGCGGTTCCTTGCCGGCTGCGGCCTGGGACTGGTCGTCGGGCTGGCGGCCATCCCTGTGGCAGCGCGCGGTACACAGCAAACTTGGAACGACTATCGCCAGTGGTATCGGGTGATGCTCGCGCCAGTTGTGGCAGGCGGGGATGATACGTCGAGAGCCCGAGAATTGCATGACGTGACGGGGACCGACAGCCAGTCGTTTCTGGCGATGCTGCACAACACGCTGCACCTGGATCGGGCGACACGGCCCCGGCAGGCCTCGGCCGCCGTCCGGCTTGCCGCGCTCGGCCTGAGCGCCACGGCGCTGCTGGGGTTGATCGTGGCTGCCCGGCGTTGCGACCGACACGATCCACTTGCGGACGTCATCCTCGTCGCGGGGCTGACCGAGCTCATGCTGTTGGCGAGCCCGGTTTGCCATTTACACTACTTCTGCCTCTCCCTGCCGCTCGTTGCAGCCCTTTTCGCCTCGGCCTGGGAGGATGTCGCTTCGCCTCGACTCGGCCCGCGGCTTAGCACATTTGCGGCGGCGAACGTGCTGGCCAACAGCGTGCCTCACTTTCCGGGTATGGAGGTCGCTCGCGACATCGGCGTGGCGGGCTACAGCGGCGTGCTGCTGATCTGCGTAGCGGTGGGCGTCCTTTGGCATCGAGGTCAACGCGTCGGCCTGCCGGCGGCCGCGCCCCGCCTGGCGGAAGCGTTGCTTCGAGAGGCGGCCTGACCGGCCAGGCTAGCGATCGAAGGTCTTCGCCGGCAGCACGACATGATAGGGGTCGCGGGCCGAGTGCTTGCCGAAACGCTCGTCCATCGTCCACACCGTTTTTTCCTTGTGCTTCACCTCCAGGCCCCAGCACGTCAGGGGCGCCAGCAGGTATTCCCAAGCACGGGAGCCGTCCCCGTTCTGCCGTGCCTCGATCACGACAAAGATTTCCGGGTCGGTTCCCAGGACGAAGGGAAAGACGGCGCCGTCGACAACCTGTCGCGACGGCATCTCATACCGGTAAACCGGGTTCGCCATGAGTCGCAGTTCGTGACGGGTGGTCTCTTTGTCGGCGTGGTGGATCCGGAAATCGTCGAAAGCGGCAAACTCCCTGGCGATGGCCCGCATCTGGGCCAAGCGCCGGGGCGCGCTGTCGGCTGGCGGGGAAGCGTCCGAGAGGGAGTGAAAAGTCTCGCCCGCTTTCCGTGGTTCCCAGATCACACGCGGCCCGTCACGCATCACAAACGGACCCGGCGCCAAAGACTGGAATTCGTGGATCCAGACGTTGTCCTTGGTCGGGAAGACCTGCGCCAAAGCGACCGGCCGGGCCCCGTCGATCCACATGACCACGATGCCGTCGCGGATTCCCGCCACCGGGTTGCTCCAACGCAAGATGGGCTGAGGATAGACGGTCCAGCGTTCCGCCGAACTGCTCTCCGCCGAACCGGGGTCCGCGGGAGCAGAGTCCGGGATGACTTGCAGGTTTCGCACCGTGCCCAGCATGAACTCCAAACGCTGGGCCGCCACATCGTCGGTTTTTTGCGGCTCCTCGCCACGCACGCCAGACGTGGCGAAGAGCACGACGAGACACGCGCGGCCGATGCGCATCCCGTGTCGCGTTCGATTGGACATACGACAGATTCCCCTCGTCCCAGAAAACCGGTCCGACTTGAACGGACGACAGCCGATCTTGCGGCACCGGCAAGAGTGATGCTTAAATAGCCTATAGACATTATGTCTTTATGACAAGCAGGCGGGTTCAGGGGCCGATTGAAAGGTTTTTGGCCGGCGCATGTCTATAACGGGTGGAGAGCCTTCTATGCCGAGTCCACCAACCACACGCTACAGCTTGCTTGTGCGGCTTTGTCAGCCCTCCGATGAGCATGCCTGGCAAGAGTTTGTGGAGATCTACGAGCCATTTGTCTACCGGCTCGCACGACGGCGAGGATTTCAGCACGCCGACGCGGCCGACCTCTGCCAGGAGGTATTTCAGGCGACTTCGAGAGCGATCGAACGCTGGCACGCCCGCACCGATCGCGGCACCTTTCGCGCCTGGTTGTTCTGCATCGCCCGCAACATCATGATCAACGCGGTGCGGCTTCGCGAGCGGCATCCAGGCGGCGTAGGGGGCAGCGAGATTCGGCGGCTCATCGACCAGCAGCCCGCCGACGACGAAGAGTCGCGGTTGCTGGTGGTCGAATACGAGCGCCACCTCTTTCAGTGGGTGGCGGACGAAATCCAAAAGGAGTTTCGCCCGGCCACCTGGCAGGCATTCTGGAAAACAAGCGTCGAAGGACGTCGTGCCCGCGACGTCGCCAGCGAATTGGGTATGAGCGTGGGGGCCGTGTATATCGCCCGCAGCCGCGTCATGGCGCGGTTGCGCGAGCGGATCGAAGAGATCGAGGGAGAAGACGGGCACGAGCAATTCTCGCCCCAACGTTTGTAACATGGTTTCACCCCGTTTCCATTGCGATCAGAACCGCTTGCGGCTGGCCCTTGCCGACGAGCTGGGAGAGGACGCGCAAGAGGCCCTCGTCACGCACCTGGAGCATTGTGACGATTGCCGCACCCAGCTCGAGGCCTTGGCGGCGGGCCGCGACTGGTGGCGGAAGGCCCAGTCGCACTTGTCCGAGGACCCGCGAGACGCGGGCACCGCGGCAACCGCCCGCTCCGACCAGCCTTGGCTAGGATTCCTTGTCCCCGGCGACGACAACCGTTATCTGGGCAGTCTGGGCCCTTATCAGGTCACCGAAGTGATCGGCTGCGGCGGTTTCGGCGTCGTGCTCAAGGCCTTTGATCCGGCGCTCAATCGCCACGTCGCCATCAAAGTTCTCTCGCCTCAGCTTGCCAACAGCGGCGCGGCCCGGCGTCGCTTTGCCCGTGAGGCTCAGGCGGCGGCGGCGGTCGTCAACGAGCACGTTGTGGCCATACATGCCGTGGCTGAAAACGACGGTCTGCCCTACCTCGTGATGTCGCACATTCCCGGCTGTTCGTTGCAGGACCGCCTCGATCGACAGGGACCGCTGGAGCTGAAGGAAATCCTGCGAATCGGTATGCAGGTGGCCGCCGGGCTGTCGGCCGCCCATGCGCAGGGCCTGGTGCATCGCGACATCAAGCCGGGCAACATCCTGCTGGAACACGGCGTGGAACGTGTGAAGATCACCGACTTCGGCCTGGCCAGGACGATCGACGACGCCAGCCTGACCGCCAGCGGCGTCATCGCGGGAACACCGCAGTACATGGCTCCGGAGCAGGCGCGCGGCGAAGCCGTCGACCACCGCAGCGATCTGTTTAGCCTGGGGAGCGTGCTCTATGCCACGTGTACCGGGCATTCTCCCTTTCGGGCCGAAACGTTCATGGCGTCCTGGCGAAGGCTCTGCATGGACACGCCACGGCCGATTCGCGAGACCAACCCGGAAGTGCCCGACTGGCTGGCGGAGATCATCGAGAAGTTGCACGCCAAACAGCCGCGAGACCGCTTCCAGTCGGCCGAGGAGGTGTGCGACTTGCTGGCTCGACATCTGGCCCATTTGCAGCAGCCGACCGTCGCCCCCAGGCCCCCCAGGCTCCGGTCAAACCGCTTCGGCTTACGTGGCCGGACGCGCGGTGCCGTCTGGCTGGCGGCAGCCGGGATCGTGTGCCTGGCGATGGTCGCGTGGCGGTGGTCGCTGGCTGAGCGGGAACCGCAAGACGCGGGCCGGGCGGCCGAAGCGAGCGGCGAGAGAAGCGCCGAGGCCGTGGCCCCCGACGCACACCGCCGCGAATGGCCCGAAGAGCTGGCGGAAACCGAGTTCGACATTCAACGTCTGGAATCTCAACTGCAGCGGCCCGCGTCGAGGTTGCCGCCAGACGAACGAGAGGGGATCAGCGAGATCGAGTCGGAACTCCAGGCTCTCGAGCGACAGATGGAAAGCGGCCGCTGATCCTAAGACCCAAGCCAAACTCCCGACCTCCAAAATTCCAGACTTCCCCCAAATCCCTTCAGGAGATCTTTCGATGCGTTTACGTCTGGCGATGATCGCGATGGCGATCGTAATTGCGTGTGCTATTGTCGTCGCGCGCCTCGCTCACGCGGAGCACGTTCAGGTGGTCCTGCTGCAGGAGGCCGACGAGCCGGCGGCGGAAGCGTCTCCTGCCGCGGGCGGAGGTGCGGCGGGTCCGGCTGCCGATCCGCTCCGCACGCCGGCCGTGGCGGCGCCCGGTGTTGGGGCTGCGCCCCGTGTACAGCCTCCGCCCGCTGCGCCGGCCCCCGGTGTTGTCCAGAGCCCTTTCGTTCAGGTGGCGCCCGCCCCCGTGGCATCCGGCGCGGGGGTCGCTTCCGGCTTCACCGTCCAGGTTCCCCCGCCGCACCCCAACTATGCTCAGGGCAACGCCTTCTATCCCGTGTTGGCTCCCGCCGACGATCCCGAGGCGAACGAGCTGACCAGCCAGGACCAACAGCTCGAACAAGAGGTCCAGTCGTTGGCCCGACAATTGGCCGACGGCAGCGATGACAAACAGCGGGCTGATCTCAAAGACAAGCTCGCCGCCGCGCTGGAAAAGCAGTTCGACGTGCAACAGAAGCTGCGTCAGCTCGAAATCTCGCGGATCGAAGCTCGCGTTCAGAAGCTGCGCGACCTGGTTCGCAAGCGTACCGATTCGCGCCGCAAGATCATCGACGGCCGCCTCGAGCAGCTACTCAGCGATGCCGAGGGACTGGGATGGAACTCCACGAAGGGAGCCGGAGTTCATTTCGTGCCTTACGGCGTGCCGGCGACGATGCCTCCGCGACCGGAAGCGCCGCGCTCCTTTCCTCCGGCTACCCCCGCGCCCAAGTTCTGAGATTTGTGAATAGCCATCGCCAAAGCAAAGGAGACACTCAATGCGATATCTGCTCGTCCCAGGTTTGTCGACTCTCGTTCTGGCGGCCGGCCTCGCCGCCATGAAGGCCGGCGGCGCTTTCGCCCAGGAGGCGGCCGAATATGTGCCGATCCAAAGTAACTTCAGGATGCCGGTGGTAACCGGGCCAGGAATGCACGGGGCTCCTGAAGAGGAGGGCGAAATGGCGAAACTACGCGAGCTCGATGCGCAGCTCGACCGTCAGGCGGAATCGCTCCTCAAACAGCTCTCCGAAGCGACGGGCGGCAAGGATCGGGCCAAGCTGAAGCTGTCGCTCGAGGAGACTCTCGGGCAGCAGTTCGACGCCCAACAAAAGGTGCGCGAACTGGAGGTCGCCAGCATCGAAGCGAGGGTGAAGAAGCTGCGCGACGTGATCAACAAGCGCAACGAAGCTCGCCGCACGATCATCGAAAAGCGGCTCGACCAGTTGCTCAGCGAGGCGGACGGGCTCGGCTGGAATTCGCCCGCGGGTGCGGCCATCGGCTACGGCCAGGCGGTGCGCGCCGGTTTCTTTAAGAGCTACCCCCCCGCTGCAGCCTTGCCGCGTGCGGGGCAGGCGGCCCCCCCTTCCGCGACGCCACGGGCGCAATGACGCTGGCCTCTCAAACGGCCTGCTCCCCTGGGGTGGTCCGAGCAAAGACGTTCTGCTCGGGCCACCCCTTCCCTTTATTTGTCCCGTTTCGCTCCACGAAAGCGCGCCGCGATCGATCGCAGACGGTCAACGTCGATCTGCACCCGGCAAGCCAGTGTCAACCAAGGCCGGCGCAATCGCCCCCCAAGAGGCATTGCGCTGTATACGCCAGCGCAATAAATAGCATTGCCCGGCTAGGCCAATCTCGCTACCTTATGCCGCGCTTGGATGCGCAAAGACCGATTCTGTCAATCGAGTGAGCGGAACCATGGACGTGTTTTCCGGCTTGCGTGGCGCCTGCGGGCCCGTTCTTATCTTGTTTGTGTTGGTCGGCGCTGCTCGTGCGGCGACGCCCGAGAAGGAATCCACCGAACCCGACTGGATCTGGTCGCCCGCCCACAGCAAGGACGCCGTTCCGGCGACCGCCTGCTACTTCCGCAAGACATTTACTCTTGCCGAGGGCTACCGCGGCACGCTGCAGATCGCCTGCGACGACCAGTACGAGTTGTACGTCAACGGCCGACACTACGCGTCGGGCGACGACTGGCGGCGGATGAAGGCCCACGACATCGGCGAGCAGTTGCGCTCCGGCCGCAACGTCGTGGCCGTGAAGGCCGTGAATAAAAACGGCTCATCGGCCGGGCTGGCCGTGCGGATCACGCTTACCGGACCGGCCGGCTCGGAGGAGACGCTCTTCTCCGACCCTTCCTGGAAGACGACTCTCAAGGAGCTGCGCGGCTGGCAGCGACCCGATTTTAACGACGCCCAGTGGGTGCCCGCCCGGAGCTATGGCACCTTCGGTACGGCAACACCCTGGGCCGGCCAGGTGGCGCTCGACAACGGGGCGGTGGGCCGTTTCCTGCTCGGCGCCGACTTTCGCGTTGAGTCGGTGATCACCCCCGACGAAACGGGTTCGCTGATCGCGATGGCGTTCAACGAATGGGGCGAGATACTCGCCTCTCGCGAAGGAGGCCCCCTGCTGCTCATCGTCGACAAGAACGATGACGGGCTGGTTGAAACGGTGACCACCTACTGCGAAGAAGTGAAGAGCTGCCAGGGCATTCTGGCGCTCAACGGGCAAGTGTTCGTCGTCGGCGAGGGACCCGATGGCACGGGCCTCTACCGCCTGTCGGACGAAGATCAGAACGGCGAGATCGACGATGTGAACCTGCTCGTGGCGTTCAAGCAGTCGATGAGCGAGCACGGCGCGCATGCTCCCGTGCTCGGGCCAGATGGCTTGATCTATGTCATCATCGGCAACCACTGCACGGCGCAGCAAGAATACGAGGCCAACAGCCCCTATCACCACTATTACGAAGGCGATCTTCTGCAGCCGCGGTACGAAGACGCCTTCGGCCACGCGGCCGGCATCAAGGCGCCCGGCGGCGCTGTGGTGCGGACCAACATCGACGGGAGCTTCCTGCAAATCGTCGCCGGCGGCCTGCGAAATCCTTACGACCTGGCCTTCAACCGCGAGGGGGAACTGTTCACGTACGATTCCGACATGGAGTGGGACGTGGGGCTGCCCTGGTACCGACCCACGCGGGTCAACCACGTCGTCGCCGGGGCGGAGTTCGGCTGGCGGAGCGGCTGGGCCAAATGGCCGGCCTACTATGTCGACAGCCTAGGTTCGGTGATCGACACGGGACGTGGCTCGCCGGCCGGGACGGAGGTCTACGACCACCACCAATTCCCGGCACGCTACCGCAACTCCCTGTTTGCCTGCGACTGGTCGCAAGGCCGCATTCTGGCCATCCACCTCACGCCGCAAGACGGGACGTACGTCGGCAAGAGCGAGGTATTTCTCGAGGGCCATCCGCTCAACGCCACCGACCTGGCGGTCGGACCCGACGGCTGGCTTTATTTCTGCACCGGCGGACGGGGCACAGAAGGGGGCGTGTACCGCGTCGTCTGGACCGGCAAGGCGCCTTCCCTGCCGAAGGTCACGGGGGTGATGGAGGCCATACGGCAGCCCCAGTTGCAGAGCGCGTGGGCTCGGCAGAAGATTGCGACCTTGCAGCAGTCGCTCGGCGGCGAATGGGATCGGCAGATCGTCGCCGTGGCCGAGTCACTCCGCAGCAGCGTGACGGACCGCACCCGTGCTCTCGATCTGATGCAGCTCGTCGGACCGTTCCCGACCGCCAAGCTGCTGCTCTCGATCTCGAAAGACGCCAAGCCCGAGTTGCGGGCGAAGGCGGCTTATCTGATGGGAATTCATACCGACTCGACGACCAAGTCTCGGCTCGTCGAGCTGCTGGCCGACACCGACCCTCGCGTGCGGCGCATCGCCTGCGAGTCGCTGGTGCGCGGCGGCTATCAACCGCCGACCGATCGGCTGGCAAGGCTGCTGGCCGAGCCCAATCGGTCCGTGGCGTGGGCCGCGGGGCGCGCCCTGCAATCCCTTCCTACCGAGGAGTGGGAACACCTGGTGACCGACGCCAAGACGCCCGCCGCCTTTTTGGCCGGAGCGCCGTTCTTGCTGGCTGTCAACCCGCCCGACGCCACGATCGACGCCGTGCTGACGCGGGCCAGTGAGATGATGCGCGGCGAGCTGAGCGATCCCGACTTCGTGGCCCTGCTGCGAGTACTCCAACTTGGCCTGGAGCGGGGGAATTTGCATCGTCACAACGTGCCGGAGCTCTGCCGGCAATTGGCCGACGAGTTTCCCGCCAGCGAGCCGCTCGACCGGGAACAAAGGATCAATCGTGAGCTGATCCGTCTGCTCGCCTACCTGCAAGAAGGGAGCATCCTGCCGCGGCTCATGTCGGAATTGAAACGCAAGCTGCCGATCGAAGAGCAAGTGCAGCTCGCCGCCTACGCGCGTTTCTTCAAGGAGGGCTGGTCGACCGAGCAGAAGCTCAAGCTGCTGGAGTTCTACGAAACCGCCCACTCCGTTGAAGGCGGGCACAGTTTCGCGGGCTACATCGACAATTTTGCGCGGGACTTCGTGGCCGACTTCTCGGATGAAGAAAAAAGTGAAGTGCTGGCCCAGGCCGACCGCTTTCCGCATCATGCCGTGTGGGCCCTGGCCGCCCTGCCCGAAGATCCGGGCGAGGAGGTGATTTCGCAGCTCATCGAGCTGGACAAGAAGTTGCTCGACGTCGACTCACCCGAGGCGCAACGTCTGGGAACGGCGCTGGTCGCCGTGTTCGGCCGCAGCCGAGATCCGCAGGCGATGGCCCATTTGCGGCGGCAGTTCGACGAGCGGCCCGACCGCCGCGAAGACCTGGCGATGGGACTGGCGCAAGCTCCCGGCGGCGACAACTGGCCCTACCTCGTGCGGTCGCTCTCGGTGGTCGAAGGAGTCGCGGCGCAGGAGGTGCTCAACCAGCTTTGCGCGGCCGACCGCCTGACCGACGAACCCGAGCCCGTGCGGCAGGTGATTCTGTGCGGCCTACGGTTGGGAGACAACGGCGGCCCCGTAGCCGTCAAGCTGCTCAACAAGTGGCTGGGCGACGACGTTTCCGACCCAGACGATTCGTGGGACAAGGCCCTGGCGGCCTGGCAAACCTGGTTCGAGGAGAATTACCCCGAACAGGCCCCCGCGCGGCTTCCCGAAGAGACCGCCGCCGCCCACTGGAACTATCAGGAACTGGTCGGCTATTTGACCAGCAGCGAGGCGACCTCGGGCAACGTGAGCAACGGCGCAAAGGTGTTCCAGAAGGCCCAGTGCGCCAAGTGCCATCGCTTCGGCGGCCGCGGCGAAGGGGTCGGCCCCGACCTTTCGATGGTCAGCCAGCGATTCCAGCGGAAAGAGATCCTGGAATCGATTCTCTTTCCCTCCCATGTCATCTCCGATCAGTACGCCAGCAAGACGGTCGTCACCAACGACGGCAAGACTTACACGGGGTTGGTGGCTCCGGCCGGAGAGGAGGCGATCGTCGTTTTGCAATCGAACGGCGAGAAGGTGACGGTCCCAAAGGACGACATCAGCGAGACGGCGCCCAGCAAGAAATCGGCCATGCCCGACGGCCTGCTGAATACGCTTACGCTCGAGGAGATCGCCGACCTCTTTGCCTATCTCAACAAGCCGCTGCAAAACACGAAGGTGACGGTGAAGCCCTCGCCGAAGCGGACGAAGTGACGCGTACTATGCTGCCGTGCGGCGCCAATCCGCCTGAGAAGATCGCGGGCGCGGCGATCACTCCGGCAGTTCCCTGCCCTTGGTCTCCGGAGCAATCACCAACAGCGCGATCCCGATCAAGAACAAGCTGCTGAGCACGATCCGGGCTCCCTCCATCGAAAGGTGCCAGTCGCTCTGCAATAATCCGTTGATCACCAGGATCGGAGCGGCCAGCACTCGCGCGCTGTTGAAGCAAAAGCCGCTGCCGGTTCCCCGTAGCCGCGTGGGAAACAGCTCCGGAAAATAGACGGCAAAGCCGGCGTGCATTCCCAGCGTCAGGAAGCCGAATCCGCCCAACAGCAGCAATTGCAGCACGTCGGACCATTGTGTCCATCCCGCGGGCAAGCCGAAAACAATGAGCGTGCTGGCCAGCCCGCCGAGCTGAAAAACCAGAAACGCGGCGCGGCGACCGATCTTTTCGCAGAGTGGGCCGAACGACAGCAGACCGAGCCCGCCCCCCGTGGTGACGATCAGCATGCCGAGCATCTCCCACGTTTTCATTTGCGATTCGTAGCCCCCCAGCAGAAACGCGCGCTGGCTGGCGTCCGTCCTGCGCAGCCATTCTTCGGTTTCCTCGTCGGTGTCGACGACCGACTCCGGCCGCACGCCGGACCAATACTGCCAGGCGCTCACCGGCACGTGGCTTGGATTGTTGGCCACCATTTGCAGCAAGTGGGCTCGCTCCCGATCGCGACGCAAGACGTCCTTGCCGTACACGTGAACCCCCCAGAACGTTGCCAGGCCGACGGTGGCCAGGCCCGTGCCGGCCACCGTGCCGCGCCATTGCCCGCCGCTGAAGAGCTCGCGAAAACGGCCTAGCCTCTCGCCGACGCCAGTCGACGCCGCCTGACAGGCGTCACGCCAGGTTTCCGGCTCCCGTAAAGCCCAGCGAATCCAGAGGGTCAACAGGGCGGGAGCGGCGCCGACGGCAAACGCCCATCGCCAGCCCAAAGACGGATTACGCACGATCCACACGCCGGCGGCGATGGCCAGATAGGTTCCCAGCACGCTCGAAGCGTGAAAGATTCCCAACGATCTCGCCCGAGCGCCCTGGGGAAAGATCTCAGCCACGAAGGCGGCGGCCACGGCCCATTCGCCTCCCACACCGAGACCTACCAGAAATCGCATGACCGCGAGTTGCCACCAGGTTTGTGCGAAGGCCGAAAGGCAGGTAAAGAGCGAGTAGAACAGGATGGTGAAAATCATGGTCCTGGTGCGACCGACGCGGTCGCTAACCATGCCGAACACGATGCCCCCTGCGGCTCCTCCAACCAAGAAGGCGGCGTAGGTCAACTGCACGAAGAACTCCGTCTTCGCGACCGCCTGTTCTGGCAGAACTGCCCCCAGCGCCTCTTTCGTGCTGGCGACGAAGATCTGCCCTTCAAAGACGTCGAAGACCCAGCCCAGCGAGGCGATGGCCAGCGCTACCCACTGATAGCGGCTGATCCCTTCGTACCAGAGATGGTTTCGATCGGGCGCTTCCACGGGTACCGATTGTGCCACCGGGAAGCGCGCCGTTTCAAGTAGCTCCGAACTCTCGCCGTCGGAGAAGGCGGTCGCCCTGCGTGTACCCCGACACGCAGCGTCGCGGTTACCTTGGGGGTCCGATCGGCGACTTGAAATCGGCCGGTTTGACCGCCAGCAGCGAGCAGGGGACGTGCGTCAGCAGCCGTTCGGCCGTGTTGCCGATGGCCACTCCCGGAAGACCGCCGCGAGCAATTGTCCCCATCACCAGCAAATCAATCTGATGTTCTTGGATAAAATCGAGGATCGCCGTGTCGGCAATACTCTCCCCCTCGACCACGTGCAACTCCACCGTGGCTGCCGTCTGTCCGCCCGCCACACGGGCCAACTGGTCGGCCAGTTGCTCGCGCGCTTCAGCCTTGACGCGGTCGTGATAAACCTGCGTGTTGGTATGAAGCAGTCCGGTGCTCCACAAGCGGTCAAGCAGATAGTCGACCGCG
Organism: Pirellulales bacterium; assembly: GCA_035550375.1. Lineage (GTDB taxonomy): Bacteria > Planctomycetota > Planctomycetia > Pirellulales > JAICIG01 > DASSFG01. The sequence goes on from DASZPH010000038.1 coordinate 183,259, forward strand.
TGCAGCAGGTTCACCTTGGCTCCGCAGAGTTCGCCGATCGCCAGGCCCAGCTTGACAGCGATCTCCGAGACGGGGCTGAAATCGGTGGCTACCAGGACGTTACAGGGCACGGGTCGTGGTTCGGGGCGGGTAACCCAAACCGGGCACGGGCAGTTATGCAGCAGTCGCATGGCCGTGCTGCCGAACAAGAACCGCTGCAGCGCACCCGCGTTGCGGGTGCCGACGATGACCGCGTCGTGCCTCCCCTGCTCGACTTCGCGGATGATCTCAGTCCAGCCCTTGCCGCTGGCCAGTTTGGCGTCGGCGGTCAAACCGCGATTCCTGGCGGAATGGACAAGATCATCCAGCGCCCGCCGACCCAACCGATGAAGCTGGCCGGCGACCCGCGGTACATCCGCTTCAAGCGAATGGAGTTGGTCTTCGGGCACGTCGACGGCGGCGAAGAAGGTGAGGCTGGCCGATGCTTTTTCGGCCAGCCAGAGCCCGTGCTTGATCGCCTCTTGGACCGGCGGCGAGAAATTGGTCGAACCGCGGCCGTCTACCTGCAAAAGGTCGATGCCGACCAGCACGTTTTTGAAGATTGACATGATGTTTCTGGCCCCGGAACAGTGCAGAGTCGGGCCGATTCGTGTTGTCCGAAGGTTGCGCTTCGGTCAGTCGTCCCCAATGCTCACTCACCCATTTCGATGCAATCGTTCGGGGCTAGCCCGACTCTGCGGGCCCGATTGGCGACTTGAAATCGGCCGGTTTGACCGCCAACATCGAGCAGGGGACGTGGGTCACCAGCCGCTCGGCCGTGTTGCCGATAAACACCCCCGGGATGCCGCTGCGAGCCATCGTCCCCATGACCAGCAGGTCGATGTGGTGGAACTGAATAAAATCGAGGATGGCCGTGTCGGCGATACTCAGTCCCTCGGCGATGTGCAGTTCAACGTTGGCCGATGGTTTCCCGCCGGCCACGCGCGCCAGTTGCTCGGTCAGTCGCTCGCGCGCGTCGGCCTTGACGCGGTCGTGGTAAATCTGCGTGTTAGTGTCGAGCAGCCCGGTGCTCCAGAGCCGGTCGAGCGGATAGTCGACCGCGTGCAGCAGGTTCACTTTGGCCCCGCTGAGTTCGCCGATGGCCAGGCCCAACCTGACACTGATCTCTGAAACGGGGCTGAAATCGCTGGCAACCAGGATATTGCTGGGCAACGGCCGCGGCTCGGGGCGAGTGACCCACACCGGACAAGGGCAATTGTGGAGCAACCGCATGGCCGTGCTGCCGAACAAGAACCGTTGCAGCGTGCCCACGTTCCGCGTGCCGACGATGGCCACGTCGTGTTTGCCCTGTTCGACTTCACGGATGATCTCGATCCACCCCTCGCCGCTGGCGAGCCTGGCCTTGGCCGCCAGACCGCGCTGTTTTGCCGAGTTGACAAGATGATCGAGTGCCCGTTTTCCCGACTGTCGCAGTTCGCCGGCGACGCGCGTCCCGTCCGCTTCCAAGGAGTAAAGCTCGTCTTCGGGCATATCGACGGCCGCGAAGAACGTGACGCTGGCCGATGATTTCTCGGCCAGCCACAGGCCGTGCTTGATCGCTTCTGCGACGGGCGGAGAGAAATTGGTCGAGCCGATGCCGTCCGCTTGCAGAAGGTCGATGCCTACGAGCACGCTTTTGAAGAGTGACATGATTTTCCCGACGGCTGAACGTAACTGTTGCCCGCGCGAGGGCTGGGTGCAAAACTACCTCCGGCGCGTAGGCCCCTCGTTAGTTTACACCACGCGCGGCGGCCAGGCAGCAATCGGCAAGGGCAGGCGCCTTTTTTCCGCCGGGCGGCTTTTACGGCTGGACGATCAGCTCCGGCATCATCAGGACCGCTCCTTCGGCCCGGAGCGTCTCCAGATTCCGTAGCGCCCGGCTCACGGCCCGCACGCGCTGCGGGTCCAGCCCTTCGAGATAAGGAAGTAGTCCTCGCAGTAGGGCGTCGCTCGTTCCGCCCGCGGCAAGCGAGACGTGGTGCGAGTCGTCTTTGGGGCCTTCCGCCTCGTCCAGAAGGCGCTCGATCACGTTCTTCGCTTCGGGAATGACGCGCACCTCGTAATCCTTGAGGCGGGCTTCGTCCGCGACGAACCGAATCGTGTCGTCGAGCGTGCCGATTCGGTCGACGAGTCCGAGTTCAAGCGCCTGCCGTCCCGTGTAGACTCGTCCGCCCGCCAGTTCGTCGATCGGCTTCTTGAGCCTGTCGCCGCGAGCGTCGATGACGTGGCCCTTGAACACCCCGTAGATCTCGTCCATCCAGCTCTGCATTTTCTTGCGTTGGTCGGGCGTAAAAACCTGCATTGAGCTGAGCATCGAAGCGTTCGCGCCTCGCTGGTAGCCCTTCCATTTGACGCCGATCTTCTTCCACAAGTCGCTGGTGGCAAGCTTTCCCCCCACGACGCCGATGGAGCCGGTGATCGTTGACTCGTCGGCAAAAACCGTGTCGGCCGCGCAGGCGACGTAGTACCCGCCGCTTCCGGCCACGCTCCCCATCGACACGACGAACGGCTTCTTGGCTTTCACCCGCCGCGTGGCGTTGAGGATAATCTCGCTGGCGGTAGCCGACCCGCCAGGCGAGTCGACACGCAGCACCACGGCTTTGACCGTGTCGTCTTCGGCCGCTTTATCCAGCGCCTTGCGCAGCGGCGTGCTGGCGGCCACGGGCCCGCCCCCTCCCAAGAGGCTCAGTTCGGGGTCGCCCAGCGTGATGGGACCGTCGACGTAGACGATCGCCACGGAATTCTTGTAGGTCTTCTTTTTCTTGGCGCCGCCGATCAGCTCGGCCCAGACGTTCAAGGCGGCAAAGGGGGACGACAGGTCGAGTTCCGGCTGCGTTTTCTCGCCGTACTTGTGATTGAACTTTACCTTCTCCCCCAGTTCGCCCTTGATGGCCGCCTCGAAGTCTTCCTTCTGTTCGACGGCGTCGATCAGCCCCGCTTGTTTTGCCTTGGCGGCCGAATACGGACCTTCCTCGACCCACGCTCTGGCTTGCTCAACGTCGACATGCCGTCCCTCGGCGATCAGATCGAGCTGTGTGTGGAACAGACTGTCGAGGAGCCAGTTCTGCATCTCCTCGGCTTGAGGGCTCGGTGCCTCGCGCATGAACATCTCGGCGGCGCTCTTGTAGTCACCGCAGGTGAGAAAATCCGGTTGTACCCCTACCTTGTCGAGCAACGCCCGCAGGTAGGGCGATTCGCCGTACATACCCGTCAACCATAGATCGCCAGTGGGGACGACGCTCAGACGATCGACGCCGGCGAGCAGGGCGTAGTCAGCCATGGAAAGCTCGTCGACGTGGGCGTAGATCTTTTTGTTCTTCTCCCGCAGACGCGCGAACGCCTGGCGCACCTCCTCGGTTTGGGACGTGGAAAGGTGTCCGCCTTCCAGCGAAATCACGACCCCTTTGACGGTCTCGTCGGCGGCCGCCTTCTTGATCCGTGCGACAAGATCTTTCAGGGCCACGCGATGCTCGCTCCCAAACGGCAATCCGGACTCACCCGGCGTTTCCACCACTCCTCCGCGAAGCCGGAAGACGGCGACGGTCGCCTTGCCGGTCGATTCCTTTTCGGAGGTCTTTTTGTCGTCCTTGTTCTCGTCCGCTTTCTTGTCGTCGGCCCGCGCGTACCCCAGCGGCAACATCAGGCCGATCGCCAGAAATAACAGGTGAATGATGTTCAACGGATATCGCATCGGACTATCTCCTGAGTTTCTTCGACATGGCGCGACGTTTCGGGTATTTCGTCGCGGCACAGATAATATAGCTGCCGGTCAAACAGAAAACCAAGCGAGATGGCATGGGGGCGACCAGGATGAACCGCCTTTGATCGCAGCTTGCGGGCCCAAGCCCGCCGAGACATCCCTTGGCGACGGTGGGGGGCATTGCGGCGCACGAGGAACGAGATCGGCAAACTGGCCAGATCGTTGGCACGCTATGTGCGTTCGCTCCCACCTGTTCGCTGTTGCGAAAGCAGACAAACCAGAAGGCGCATATTCTCCAGGAAAATCGACCATGTTCAACGCACAGGAAGTCCGCGGGCAATGGGACCAACTGAAAGGCAAGATCAAGCAGAAGTGGGGGCAGCTCACCGACGACGACTTGCAGATCGTCGGCGGCAACGTTGACGAGTTGGTGGGGCGAATTCATGAAAAGACCGGGGTCGCGCGCGAACAAATCGAGCGATTTATCGGCGACCTGGCGGCCGGCACGTCGTCGACCGTCGAGCGGGCCCGCAACGCGGCGATGGACTTTGCCAGCGAGGCGACGTCTCGGGCACGCGAAGGGTACGAACAGGCGAGCGGCCGGATGAGAGAGGGGTACGAGCAGGCGAGCGAACGCATACGGGAGGGCTACGAGCGGGTCGGCGAACGGGTGCGCGAAAACCCGGGCCAATCGATGTTGGCCGTGTTTGGTATGGGGGTCGTCGCGGGCGTAGCGCTGGCGCTGGTATTGCGATCCGACTGAGCCGGCCCGAACGCCGACCCACTTTTGGACGGCCCCTTACTAGAACCCGTGGAAGAGTTAAAGGAGGAAGATCCGTGGCTCATCAGCGAATGTCGCGATACGGCAACCGGGGAAGCTTTGAAGATCAGGCAGAGGGTCGCATGCGGCAGGCATATGGCCGGGCGCAAGACGTGATCGAAGCCAACCCCGGTTATTCGGCGTTGGCCTGTTTTGGCATCGGTCTGTGCGTTGGGGCCGGGATCACGCTGCTCATGGCATCGCCGAAGAGGGAAAAGGCCTGGTACGAGCATTACTTGCCGGCTGACCTCTCCCACGGCGACGTCGGTCGCCAAGTGCGAGACACGGTCGCCCGCATGCTGCCGGAGGCCATTGCCCGACACATGACGCGGCGCTAGCTATTGCCACGGATTTTTTGACCGGAGGAACAAGGCGAGCCTAGCGCGGGCGATGTAAGTTGCACCGTGCCTCTTGCTTGTGCTTCTGGATGCTCGAGGTGCCGTCGGCCGCGAGCGCACGGGCTCGGTGAATAACCGCGTTAAAGAAAGGGATCCCCATGGCTGGCCCCGGGCAGCGTCGTGCTGCCTGGGGTCTTTTCGTCGACGCCCGGCGCGGCAATGTAGCTATTACAAGCCGAAATGCCAGAAATCGCCGGCAGCAGCCCTGTTAAGATGGGGAGACACGGCGTAAGTCAAGACCAATTAAGGCCTTCTCACCCATGTTTGCTCCAACTCCGACTCTGGCACAAGCCGTGCTTTGATGGTCTGCCGTAACAGGAACGAGGCAACGGAAACAAAGGAGTGTGACATGCTCGTGCTGACGCGGAGAACCAACCAAAAAATCCAGATCGGCGAGAATATCGTCCTCACCATTCTGCAAGTCAGGGGTCAATCGGTACGCATCGGCATCGAAGCGCCGCGGCAATTGCGTGTCGTGCGCTCGGAAATAGCCGATCGTCCGTTTGAGGCAACGAAGCCCGAAGAACCTGGGGAGCCGAACGGGTCGGAGGCGTGCCAGCCCATGAGCGAGTCGGAGACGCCGGCATCACAGTTGGCGCGACCGCAGAATCCGACACGGCGGCTCAGGTTGCCGAGCAACGCACTCGCCGTTCAGCCCCAAGAACCCCGTCGAGCACGGACGAGCAGCGGCTACGCATCGCCCCTGGCGGATCGCGTAACGGCCATCGTCGAATCGTCAGCCGTCGAATCGTGCGTCGTTGGCCCGTTTCCCTTTCGTCCATTTGGCGGCGGGCGGGCGGAGCGAGACTACCACTTCCAAGCCGGGCGGAGTTCGGCGTTGACGACGCAGCCCTCCGGCCAGCGGCCCTGATAGAGATCGGCGATGCACTGGGCGGCCATCGTGCTCATGTCGCGCTGGCTCTCGAAGTCGAGGCCGCCCATGTGCGGTGACAGAAGCACGTTGTCGAGCTTCAACAGGGGACTGTCCAAGGGGAGCGGCTCGGTCTTGAAGACGTCGAGGCCGGCGGCAAGTAGCTTGCCGCTGGCCAGCGCGTCGTAAAGGCTCGCCTCGTCAACCAGGCCGCCGCGCGAAGTGTTGATCAGGACGGCACCCTGTTTCATCCGGGCGAGCGTGCGGGCGTTAATGAGGTCGGTCGTTTCCGGGGTGCAAGGCAGGTGCAAGCTCACGATGTCGGCCTCGGCGAACAAGTCGTCCAGAGTGCAAAGCCGCACACCGTGCAAGTCGGCAAACGCCTGGTTAGGAAAGGGATCGTAACCGATCACCCGCAGGCCCAGCCCAACGGCCCGCGGCACGACCGCCTGCCCGATGCGGCCCAGGCCAACCAACCCCAAGGTGCGGCCCGCCAGGCGGGGCAGCGCCTGACGCTTCCAGACGCCCCTGCGCACCTCGCCATCTCGTCCAGGAAATCCACGAAAAACGCCGATCATGAGTGCGATGGTTGTCTCGGCGACCGAGTGGTGGTTCGTTCCGGGAACGATCGTGACGAGCGTGCCGACCTGGCCGGCCGTCGCCACGTCGATCGCGTCATAGCCCACGCCCATGCGGGCGATGACGCGCAGGTTCGCCTTTTCGAGCACCTCTCGGTTGTACAACTCGCTGCCGGCCAGAACGGCGCAAACGCCCTTCAACTGCGAGAGCAGCAAAGCAGGATCGGGCAGAGATTCCGAGAGATTCGCCGTCGGATAGGCCACCTCGAAGCCGGCTGCTTCGAGAACTTCGCGATAGGGTCCGGGTTGGTTCTTGATGACGGTGGGTGTGACGAGAACGCGGGGCATACTGCGGCTTCTGGTGGTTGAGACAAGGCGTGTTTCTGGGGCGGGACGTTCGCACTCTAGGCGGACGAGGAGAGGTAAGTGTCGCCTTTTCTCACGGCGGCTTCAAGCCTTTCGGCTGGCACATCGTGTCCTCCTTTGTGGTGCGGCCCTCTCGGCCCCCCTGTCTGCAGGCGGGGCACTCGCACGACAAAGCCGACGCGAGCGGACCGTAGACGGTAACTCCGCCGCAGAAAGGGGATTAGGTCTTGCCAGATTGCCCCGCCGCGCGTAGGTTGGTCGCATGTTCGGCCTCTCGAAATGCGCTGGCAGTCCGTTGAAAAGCGTCGCCCTGCGATACCGGCACGCGCTGGCGCTGCGCGGTGCACAGGTGCCGCATCGCCGCCCTCGGGATTCGTGGGGATCGGTTGGCGACGCGGGCGCCACGAGCGCCGGCGGACCGCATCGCCGCGACGAAAAACTGGCCCGGGTCGAAGCGATTTTGTTCGTCGCCCGTGAGCCGCTGACGAGCCGAAAAATTGCTCAGCTTGCCAGCTTGGCGGACGGTACCGAAGCACGTACACTGATCCGCCGACTGAACCACTTTTATGATGCCCAGGCCAGCGCTTTCCGAGTCGAACAGGTCGCCGGAGGTTACCAGATTTTGACGCGTCCCAAGTTCGGCGGTTGGTTGCGGCGGCTGCATCCAACCGCGGTTGAGACGCGGCTCTCGGCGCCCGCCCTCGAAACGCTGGCGGTGGTGGCCTATCGGCAACCCGTCGTCCGGGCAGAAATCGAGTCGATTCGCGGAGTGCAATGCGGCGAAATAATACGACAACTAATCGAACGGGATCTGGTCCGCATCACGGCCCGGTCGGACGACTTGGGCCGCCCATTTTTGTATGGTACGACCAAGCGGTTTTTGCAGTGGCTTGGGCTACGCAGCCTGGATGACCTTCCGAGGGCCGCGACGTTACGGCGCCTGGCGCCCGACGCCGGCGAGCTTTCCACCGAATTGAAATCCGCCGCGCGGCGGGATAACGAACTTACCCCGAGGAATGATTTGAACGAGGAGTCTGAAGTGAAGCATGTAGCGACACCCGAGTCTGACCACAGCGAGGCGGACGCGCGCGAGCCCTGGAAGCTCGCCGCCGCCGCAGGCCTCTTGTCTCCGCGCGCCGCGGACGAAGACGACGACGAGGACCTCGAAGACGACGAAGAGGATCTGGATGACGAGGACGATGACCTCGACGACGAAGACGACGATTACGAAGACGAGGACCTCGAAGACGAGGACCTGGAAGACGAGGAGTGGGAAGAGGTCGACGACGAGGACGAGTGGGAAGACGAAGACGATGACGACTGGGAGGAGGACGACGAAGAAGAGGAGGACGAAGAGTGGGAGGACGAGTAAGACCGCACGCGCGAGTTGAGGGAACGCGAGGCACCCTCAGGAAGTAAGGGTGGGACGAGCGAAGCGAGCCCCGCCGATGAACACGGTGGGCACACTTCCACGTGCGGTTGGATGCCGGATGGGCCGTTTCCGACCGCCCTCACCCCGGCCCTCTCCAGGAGCGAGAGGGAGGCGGTGCGTGCCTGCCTCTCGCTCGAAGTACTAGTCCTTCAGATTGAACAGCTTCTTCAGCGCGTCGAGCAGAGCATGCGGGATGCCGTGCCGCGCTTCGTCGCGCAACGACTCAAGCGGCGGGTGCAAGAGTTTGTTGATCAGGCGGTCGAACGACTGTCGGATCTCGTCGCGCTGGCTGTCGTTCAGCCCCGGCAGCCGATTGAACAGCCGTTTCAGTTCGTCTTCCTTCGGCTGCTGCCACCCCTGGCGCAGACGTTTGATGATCGGACCGGTCGCGCGGTGGTGTAGTTCCGCCATGAAGCGGGCCGCTTCTTCTTCGACGATGGCCATCGCGCGGGGCAGTTCCTTGTTGCGCTCTTCGCGGTTGCGACGGCACGTCTCCTCGAGATCGTCGATCGAATAGAGGTAGACGTTGAGGCAGTCGCCGATGGCCGGGTCGAAGTCGCGGGGAACCGCCAGATCGAGGATGAACAAGTCCCGCTGCTGGCGGGCGGGCTCGATCTGGCGATAGCCGGCCAGCGTCACCACGGGCTCGGTCGCCCCGGTGGTGCTGACCACCAGGTCGGCGGCGGTGAGGGAACGGTCAAGTTCGTCCCACGGCAGGGGGCGGCCGTTCCAGCGCTCGGCCAGCGTGCGGGCGCGGTCGAAGCTGCGGTTGAGCACCGAGATGTGGCGTGCGCCTTCTTGTCCCAGGTAGCGAAGGGTCTCTTCGGCCATTTCGCCGGCGCCGAGGACGAGCACCTGCTTGTCGTCGAACCGCTCGAAGATGCGTTTGGCGAAGTCGCCCACGGCGACGCTGGGAATGCTCAGCCGCCTTTCGTTGATCGACGTCTCGCTGGCGACGCGCTTGGCCACCCGCATGGCCGACTGGAATATCTCGTGCGTCAGCGGCCCGGCCGTGCGGCGCGTCTGGGCCAGGGCGTAGGCGTCCCAGACCTGCTTCACGATCTGCGATTCGCCGAGGACCATGCTGTCGAGACTCGCGGCCACCTCGAACAGGTGGCGGACGGCGTCTTCGCCGGAGCGCTCGAAAAGGTCGTCGAAGACGTCGGCGACGTGCAAACCGTGGAAGGCGGCCAGGAATTCCACAAGCTGCTGCTGAGTTGGGCTGCGGGCCGGGTCCAAAGCGGCGGTGTAGACCTCGACGCGATTGCACGTCGAAAGCAGCACCGCCTCGCTTTCGGGAAAGCGGACGTGCAGATCGTCGAGCGCTTCTTTCGCCTGATCAGGGCTGAAAGCGAGTCGCTCGCGGGTCGCCAGACTCGACGAGCGGTGGCTGCATCCTACAACCTGCAGTTTCACGCGCCGCCTCCCGCGGTTATCGTCGACTCGACGCGGCCCGGTTGTTCGCCATGCAGCGTAGGGAGGGCCAATTGCACGGCCAGCACCGCCACGAGAAACACGAAGCTCGCCACCGTGAGATAGGCGACCTTTCGTCCCTGCCGGGCCGGCCGATAAAGCAGGCTGAAGGCGGCCGCGGCTAGCATCCAGGCAGAGAGCAGACCGGAGCTCCAGATCATCGGGTCGCTCCACGGCAGGGCCTCGCCGGGGCGCGCCGATCGGTTGACCAGATTCAACAGCAAGCCGGACACGAAACCGGCCGCCAGCGCCAGGGCCGCCACGACCGTGGCCCGGCTGTTGGCCCGCTCCAGCCATTCCAGGCTCGGGAGCTGGATGCCGAGCGTCGCCGGCCGTTTGCTCTTCAGCCGCGCGCTTTGCATCAGGTGCATCACGCCGGCTACAAACCCGACAAGCACGGCGACCGTGCCCAAAAGCAGAAAGCCGCCGTGGACGGTACCCCAGAATTGCGAGGCTTTCGTTTGTGGAAACGGCTGCCGGCTGGCGAACCGGGCGGCCACGGCGACCAGCGTCAGAACCAAGGGCAAGGTGAACAACCCCACCGCCGTCCGCGGAAAATGGAGCGTCAAGTAAATGTAGATCGCCGCTAGCGCCCAGGCCGCCACCAGGTACCAGTCGAATTCGCTGGCCAGCGGCATGCTCTCGGAGCTGGCACGGTAGGCCAGGAAGATGGTATGCGCGAAAAAGCCAGCGCCGCCGAAGGCTAGCAAGATGGCTCCCCTCACGCCGCTACGAAAAAAGAGCCGCGAAACCTCCAGAGCCAGCGCCACCGTGTAGCTGGCCGCGAAACAGAAAATACTTGTTCCTGAAAGCATCAAGACTTCCGCCATGTCGCCGGCGGCGGCCGGCGGCCTTGGTGTCGGGTGAGAAAGCAGGCGTAGGCCAGGGACGCCTTCACCTCGCGCCGACGGGCTGCGCCTTCTCCGCCTCGTCGAGGCCGTATTCCTTCAGCTTCTTGTGCAACGTGTTGCGGTTGATGCCCAGTCGGGCCGCCGCCTTGATCTGCACGTTGTCGCAATTCGCCAGGACCTGGGCGAAAAGCTCCCGCTCGACCCGGTTCACGATCTTATTGTACAGGTCTTCTCCCTGCGGACCGGCTGCCGCCACGACCTGCTGCACGAGTTCCTGGGCCAGGATTTCGGGGTCGACTTCGTTCAGCCGGCGGTTTGTCGGCCGGCGCTGCCCCAGCACCGATTCCGGCAGCAGATCGCACGTCATCTCGTCGCCGGTGGCCAGCACGACCGCCCGCTCGATGTAGTTCTGCAGCTCGCGAACGTTGCCGGGCCAGTGGTAGTCTTGCAGGGCTTCCATCGCTCGCGGCTCGATGTGTACCACGTAGCGGTCGTTTTCTTCGTTGTAGATATTGAGGAAGTGACCGATGAGCTCGGGAATGTCTTCTCGCCGGTCGCGCAAGGGGGGCAAGTGGATCGGCACGACGTTGAGGCGGTAATAGAGATCTTCGCGGAACCGCTCGGCTTCGACTTCGTCGAGCAGGTCGCGGTTGCTGGCGGCAATCACCCGCGTGTCGACGCGAACCGTCTGCGTGTCGCCCACGCGCTCAAACTCCCGCTCCTGCAGCACCCGCAGCAGTTTCACCTGCAGCTTGGGCGTGGTGGAATTGATCTCGTCGAGGAAAATGGTGCCGGTGTGGGCCGCTTCGAACCGGCCGGTGCGGTTTTCCAGCGCGCCCGTAAAGGCGCCGCGCACGTGGCCAAACAACTCGCTCTCCAGCAGGCTCTCTGAAAGGGCACCGCAGTTGACCCGCACGAACGGGCCGCTGCCGCGCGGACTGAGCTGGTGCACGGCCTTGGCAATCAGCTCTTTGCCGGTGCCGGTTTCTCCCAGGAGCAAAACCGAGGCGTTCGATTTCGATACGAGCCGGGTGCGTTCGTAGACCTTTTGCATGGCCGGGCCGTTGCCGATCAGGCCCGCCAGGGGAGGACCCGACGACGGCGGGGGCGTATAGGGACGGTACGTGGGACTCATCTCGCGGTGACTCCTTTCATTCGTCCGCCTGATCCGCCGCCGAACGAGCCTCGATCGTGTCCAGGATCGAGGCGAGCAGTGCCTGGCTGTCTGCGTCCTGCCCTAGGCTCTGGTTGTGCCGATCGTATTGCCGGCCGATCTCACTCGTCGTCAAGAGCGTGCCGAAGCGAGCAACACTTTCGGCGAAGGCCCGGCCGGCGGCTCGCCGCACGTCCAGCGGTTGAGCGGGCTGGCTGATCAAATCGACCAGGGCCTGCTGGCTCGGCGCGGTTCCCAACACCCCCAGCACCGCGGCCGCCGGGGGACTCAGTTCGGCTACCTGCAACGCGACGGTAAGCGGCCCTTCGACCCGGCGCAGGTTGTAGATGCCGCGGGGCGCCGCGGCCATTTCGGTGAGCCAGTCGAGTGCCTGCCGCGCTTGCCGCAGCCGTTCGTCAGGAGCAACCATCCGCTGGCCCGCCTGAGCCAGCAGGCGCTGGAGCTGCCAGTCGAGCCCGGCCGTATCGACCGGGCGATAGATAACCGTAGCAAGGGGTATCTTTTGCGCCAGCCGTCGCGCGCTGTCCAGGTCATCGGTGGAGGCGACGATACCGATCGGCAGCCGGGCGGTGCGGTTGTCACGCCGCAATCGCTGCAGCAACTCGCCCGACGTCGGCGCGGCCAGAGTGTAGTCGATCAAGGCGAAAAGGTAGTCGGGGGACGAAACCGTCTCTGCGACCACGGCACGCGGGCTGGTGGCCACGTCGGTCTCATAACCCAGACCGGCCAGCAGGCCGGCTTGCCTTTCGGCTTCCGCCGATCGAGCATCGGCCGCCATCACGCGCGGCGCCGCGAACGAACCGGCCAGGTAACCCAATGCCTCGACGACGTGGCTCGAACCGGGATAAGGCCGCTTCGGCTTCAGACGCATGATCGCTTCGAGCGCGGCGTAGCGGAGGCGGCGATCACTGCTGCGGGCCGCCTCGACCAGCGAGCCCGGCTGGGGCTGCTGCGTGTAGAGCAAGTCGGATGTGCCGATCTGTCCCAGAACTCGGGCCACGGCGGTCGCCGCCACGGTGTGACCGCTCCTCAAAGCAAAACCGAGTGTTCCTTCGACCACGTAGGCATCCTCGGCGGCCAGTGCGGCGACGGCACCCGTGGGCTCTGAGCCATCGGCGCCCGTGCGAACCGCCTCGGCTTCGATGCGGGAGGCCAGCGCAAGCCAGAGCGCTTCACGACGGCGAGGTGCCAACCGGGCCGCGTCCGAGGCCCAGTTCGCGGCCTGTTCGAGCCGAATCGCCAGCGGTGACGTGGTGCCGTAGACGAGGGTTGACTTTTCGTCGTCCCACCGCCATTCCGGCGCGGGAGGAGTGTCCGGGTCCTGCTCTTGAAGTGCCTCAGCGAACGACGAACGTGCCTTACTCAGCAGCGTGGCGACGGCTTCGTCGGCCTGCGGCAAACGGCCGATCAACCGCATCAAGGCCTCGCGCGCGGCGGACCGCGCCTCCGGAGGCGCCGTGTCGAGCAACGCAGGTGCCAGGAGGTCGAGCACGGCGACCGAGAGACCCAGATCGCCCAAGGCGTAAATCGCTTCCGTTTGGACCGCCGCCTGCGGGGATCTCGCCATCGCGGTCAGCGGGGCAAGCGCTTCGCGGCCGAACCGCGCCAGCGTTTCACGGATCGCGGGCCGGACGCGCTGGCGTGCCGGGTCGACTAGCGCGGAGGCAAGCAATTGAATGGCGGCCTCGCGTCCTCCTAAGAGCCGCGTCATGGCTCCGCGCCGGCTGGCCGCCGAGGGATCCGCCAGCTTGTCGATGAGCGTCGCCAGCCGCCCGGGGTCGCGAGCCCGGCGGTCGGCCGACCCCAAAGCGGCGTCGGACATCTCCCGCCCTTCGGGCTGTAACCCCTCGATAAGCGCCAGCCGCAGAAAGAGGGCGGAGCCGTGCTTTTCTACCAGATTGGCCCAGGCATCGTCGTCTGGCTTGCTTTGCACCAGCTTCCTGAGCAGCACATACGCGTCGTCGGTGGCTCGCAGGTCGACGAGCACCTCGATCGCCGCCAGCAACTCTTCTGGAGTCGTCGGTTTTGTGGCCAGCAGCGCCCGGACGGCGGGGTCGCCGCTGGGACGAAGCTTCCGCTCGTCCGATTGCGCCGCGGCTTTGCTGTCGGGCTTCTCGTCGCCGAATTCATCCGCCTCGTCCTGCGCGCGCCCCTCGCCGATAGCCACAACGCAAAGCGCGAGCGCGACCAGAAAACGCCCCAGGGTCGCCCAGGCCGCCGACTCGTCGGAGTTCCGAAACACCCGTTGTATCGTCATAGGTCTAGTCTCCGCCTCCAGATTTCGAGCTGGCGATCGACTTCGCCGGGGGCCGTGGAACCATAGCTGACAAACGCCTCCACGGCCCGCTCAGGACCGAGTGCATCGAAGACCGATGCGTCCAGCGAGGGGTGGGCCTGCTGCATTTCCTCGAGCGGCAACTGCGCCAGGGTCACCCCCCGGTCCATCGCTTGGCGAACGAGCCGGCCCACCACCTCGTGGGCGGTTCGCTGAGGCACGTCCTTCTTGATGAGCCATTCCATAAGGGTCGTCGCATCGAGGTGCCCCTCGTTCAAGCGAGCGGCGATGGCGCCGCGGTTGAGCTTCGCCTGCCGCACCAGCGGAGCCGCCAGTTCCAGGCAGCTTCGCACCGTGTCGAACGAGTCGAACAGAGGCTCCTTGTCTTCTTGCAGGTCGCGGTTGTAGGCCAGCGGCAGCCCCTTGATGAGTACCAGCAGCCGAGTGAGATTGCCGACGACGCGCGCCGTCTTGCCGCGGATCAGTTCCAGAACGTCGGGATTAATTTTCTGCGGCATGATCGACGAACCGGTGCAGAACGACTGCGGCAATTCGAGAAAGCCGAACTCGGCGGTGGACCAGAGGATCCATTCCTCGGCCAGGGTGCTGAGGTGTTCGGCGATCATGGCCAGGGCAAAGGCAAATTCGAGCGCAAAGTCTCGGTCGCTAGATGAGTCGAGGCTGTTGGCTGACAGTTCCTCGAATTCCAACCGCCGGGCAACGTCCTCCCGGTCGATCGGCAGGCTCGTGCCTGCTAGGGCGGCCGTACCGAGTGTTAGCACGTTCGTCCGGCGGCGGCAGTCAGCCAGCCGCCCTCGGTCGCGCTCAAATTTCTCGCAGTAGGCAAGCCAATAATGAGGAGCGAGCACGGGCTGCGCCCGGCGCAAATGCGTGTAGGCGGGCAGGATCACGGCGCGATCGTCCGGGCAGCGGCCGACGAACGCCTTTTGCAACCCGATCAGCCCCCGGTCGACCTCGTCGATGGCGTCCCGCACCCACATGCGTAGATCGGTCGAGACCTGGTCGTTGCGACTGCGGGCCGTGTGCAGCTTGCGGCCGACGTCTCCGACGCGGTCGATGAGGGCCCGTTCGATGTGCATGTGCACATCTTCCAGCTCACTCGAGAACGGAAACTGGTGCTGCTCAATTTCGCGGCGGACCTGTTCCAGGGCATGCTCAATCTGCCGGCACTCGTCCGACGTGATAAGGCCGACTTTGGCCTGCATTTGTGCGTGGGCGATCGAGCTGCGAATGTCGTGCGCATAAAGCCGGCGATCGAAGCTCACGCTCTCCGTGAACTTCTCGACGCGGCGGTCCGTCGCCTCTTCAAAAACACCACCCCACGCCTTTTCGGTCACTCAAGAGCTCTTGTTTGCAAAATTAGCGGCACGCCTTGCTACCTCAAGCCTTTCACTCTAAATGGCTTATGGCGAGATGTCAACCTGCCGGCCGCGTACTGCCTGTTTCTTGTGCCGAAAAAAGTGGCAGACCGCACCGGCTGCGACGCGTGGACCCGGCGTGGGTCCGGCAACTCGCCCTCGCCACCGATACGGCCCCTGCCACCGCTCCAACTTTACCGTTCAGACGTCGAGGTCGTCTGCGTAGCCGGGCGGGAAAATGTCGTCGACTTCGTTCGCAGGCATCTTCGATTCGTCGTCGAACAGCTTCAGCCAGAAATCGAGTTCGCTGGGCACAGGATGGGCGGGCTTGGCGGGAGGCTCTTCCGGCGCGACCGAAACCCGCCGCTTCTGCATCTCGGCGTACCAGAGGTCGCTATCGACGGCTTTGGCCCGGCGCTGGCGAGCCGCCCGGTGCAAGCGGTGGTCGCTCGAAACGACCGTCAGCCGCCGGGGCGAGGTGTCCGCCCGGATCAGCTCTTCGATCAACTCGTCGGCGCTGTCGTACCCCGCGGCGAAACGCACGGTCAAGCCGCGGTACCCGAGCGTCCTTGGCAAACCGACCGGCGCCTGTCGTGCGTCGAACACGACGGTCGTGCCGGACCGTCCCTCCTCATCGATCGACTCCGCAAGAAAGTTCAAAAGCGCAAGCCTCGAGCGTTCGAGCCCGCCCGGCCCGGCACCCTGCCCACCAAGCCCCGTGGCGTGCAGCAGGTTATATCCGTCGATAATTAGCGCCATCCGCTCACGTCGGAACGGGTTCTTCGCCGGACAGCCCGGCGTCTCCTTCGGCGTTCGGCCGGGCTTGCTCCTGCCTTGCGGCCGCTTCCGCCATGGATCCGCTGACCGCCCCCATGGCGGCTGCGGCGAGGGTCGTGACGAGTTGGCCCAGCACCGGTTTGAGCAGGCTAAAGAGAGTTTCGATCAACCAGTTGGAGCTTCGCCGTGGCGTCGCCGGCGGATGATCGTCGGCGGCCTCAGCGATATGGCCAGGCTGTTCCTTAGGCCGCATGAGCGTTGTGGCGATCAAGAATCCGCCGGCGACCGCGGTGCCGGCGACAAGCCACGGATGCCGTCGGGCCCACACTTCGAGCGTAGCCGTGTCGCGCAGCGTTCCCTTCAGGTCGTTCCACGTCTCATGGATCGCGGCGCGAGCGTCCGCCGCCTGAGCCTCCAGAAACTCGGCTTCCGTCATGTTCGATTCGTCGGTGGTCGCGGTCGGGCTCATGGCTGGCTCGCTCGGTCGTGGGCATTGCGTCCGAATCGCCGCCGTTGGTCGCGGGCTCGGTGTTCGTATTTCGCTCTCGTTCGCTGCTTGGAGGTCGCTGCCAGCAGCGCGTAGGCCGTCGTCGCTGCCAAGACAACCAGGGCAAGCGCCGCGGCTCCGACCACCAGGCTCGCCAGCCAGAGCCGGCCGGCAAGCAGGATGGAAAGTCCCTCGGTCGCTCCCTGCAAAAAAAGTACAACCGCCGTGACGATCCACGACGCAACCGCGATCAGGGCCGCGATCCCCAAGAACGCCAATAAGGCCAGGCGGCGGAGGCCCAACAGGGCGCGGTCGGTCCGTGCGGCCCACTGCTGACGGAGGTACGTTTGCAGCTCGTCGAGTTGCCCCCGAAACCGCGTCAAGGGATCGGGAACCTCCACGGCCGGGTCACCGTTGGGTCGTTCCTGAGTGATCATGGCCGGGTTCCGGCGGGCGTTAAAAAAGCCTGGTGAGACAAGATTCGCCTAGGAACGGCGGTTCCAAAACAAGCCCAAGACGAAGCCGATCCCCGCTGCAACGGCCACAGCCTCGACGGGCCGCTGCCGAATTTGCCGCTCGATCGTCGCCGTCAGTCCGGCCGCAGTCTGCTTGCCGTGTTCGACGTATTCGGCTGCTCGGCGCTTGAGGTCGTCGATCGCCTCCGTGGAACACCTGCCCTCGTGACCGTCGACGTGTTCCGAGGAGGAATCGGCGGACGTCGCACCGCCAGAGGAATTGTTCATCACGGTCTCCTTAGGAAACGAACCGAACGCCACGGTTGCTCCGCGGACTGCATCCCGCGTGCCAGTTCCCATCCTTGTGCAAAGATAGAATACAAGTCAAGCCGATCTGCCCCCGCGGCCGCGCGTGAAAGTCACTTCAGCAAAAAGAACGCCGGGCAACCAGTTGTGCTCGCACCGGCCGCAATGGCTGACGGGGCGCCATGTTGCACTGCGCATCTGGCTGCGCTGGCGGCCTGCGGAGGCCGGCACAACGTTTGCTTACCCTTTTCCGGGCGCGTAATCTCGTGCGGTTGGCCCGCGGAGAACCATCCGTTCTCTTGATTCCACGCCGGCAATTGGGATGATGGAACGAAGACAGTCACGAAGCGCTGAATTCCTTACGACGGGGAGAATAGAGGGATGGCCGCCACAACCACACGCAAAAAAGAACAAGTGAGCCCGGTTCGCACCAATCGCCTGCGAGTGGCTGTCGCCGACGACGAACCGGATGTTCTCGCGGCGGTGGCCAAAATGCTGGAATCGCTCGGTCACGAAATATCGTGCACCGCCGCAACGGGACGCGAACTGGTTGACCATTGCCTGGCGACGACGGTCGACCTGGTGATGACCGACATACGCATGCCTGATATGGACGGCCTGGAAGCGGCCGCCGTCATCTATGAAAAGGTGCGCACGCCGATCATCCTTTTGTCGGGGCACTGTGACAAGGAGTTGATCGAGCGGGCCGAAGAGAACCACGTGTTCGCCTATTTGATGAAGCCGATCACCGCTATGCAGCTCGAGCCCGCCATCGCTCTGGCGACGCGCCGCTGGGAAGAGTTTCAGGAACTCGAGCAAGAGGCCAACGACCTGCGGCAGGCGCTGTCCGATCGCAAATTGATCGAACGGGCCAAGGGGCTGATCATGAAACATCTCAACCTCGACGAGCAGGAAGCATTTCGCAGGCTGCAGAAACTGGCGAGCAGCAAGAACAAGAAGCTGATTGAGATCGCCGAGATGGTGCTCACGACCGCCGAAGCACTGAGCGGATGAGTTCCTGAACGGCCGTGCGGATCACGGGACACCGAGCGGAAGAAGGTCTGGCTTTGGGTCGCAGGCTGTTGGAACACCTGAATCATGAGCTCCGCTCGCCGATGACGGTGATCGTCGGCATGACCGACCTGCTGCTGCTGCGGACTCCGGAAGGCGAATCTCGCCAGTGCCTGCAATCGGTCAAGCGTGCGGCCGACATGCTGCTGCGAATGCTCGACGAGACGGTCGACCTGTCGCGGCTCGAGGCCGGCACGCTGTCGCTGCACGAAGCGGAGTTCGTTTTGGCGGACGTCGTCGAGCAAGCGCGCGGGACCCTTGGGTCTTTGCAGCTCGACTCCACGATTGACGAGCAGGCGCCCGTGCGGTTAGTCGGCGACGCCGACCGCTTGGAAGCGCTCGTGGTAGCGCTCGCCCGCTCCGCGACGAAGGTTCGTTCCGCGAGCGCCTACAAGCTATGTATCGTTGCTGAATCGGCCGTGCAAGATCGCGTCACGTTGCACCTGGCCCTGGGCGACGCAGAGCGTCCCTTCGAGGCAACGGCCGTCCCCGCAACGGGCGGAAAGCTGCTTACTTTCGAGGATTTTCTCGAGGACGGCTTTTTTGGGGCGGGGCTCGGCTTAGCCGTGTCGGCCGGAGTGGCGAGTTTGATGCAAGGCCGATTGTGGATGGCCGACGACGCCGCCTCCCCCGCCCTGTTCCGCTGCTCGATCGAATTCGCCCAGGCAGGCGACTCGGCCTGCTGCGACTTGCTGGAGAGGGTGTCGCAACGGCTTGACGCCGAGCAGCGGCCTCGCTCAATGCACATTTTGTTGGTGGAAGACATCGCGGCCAACCGGCAGTTCTTCACGTCGGCGCTTGGGCAGCGCGGTCACACGGCCGTGGGCGTCGGCAATGGAGAGGAGGCGATCAGCGCATTTCAGTCACAAACCACCGAGCGGCCGTTCGACCTCGTGCTCATCGATCTGGAGATGCCCGTGATGGACGGATGGCAAACGGCCGCCGCTCTGCACGAGCTTCCCGCGTTCAAAACTCGGCCGGTGCCTCTCGTGGCTTTGACGGCGCATTTAACCGAAGGCAATTCAGATCTTTCGACGTCGCACCTGTTTGACGCCGCCGTCACCAAGCCGTGCGAGCTTGGCCACCTTTACGACGTCGTTGAAGGTCGGCCTGGCCGTCGGCCCTTCGAGGGAAACAGAGAGCCCGCCGAACCCGGACGCGTCGACCGCCGCGGCACGCTGCGGCGGTTGGGGGGCAACGAGCAGCTCTATCAGGACCTAGTGCGATTCTTTCTCGAAGATGCCCCCACTGTCCTGGCCGAGCTTGGCACCTCGCTTGAGCGCGACGACGCCAAGGTCGCTGAGCGGGCGGCACACAGCTTGAAGGGGCTGGTGGCAAACTTCGGTGCCAAGGAGGCCATCCAGCTTGCGGCGGAGCTGCAACACATGGGACACGAGGGAGATCTAACCACGGCCGGTCGCGTGTATCAGCGGCTCCAGACGGAAGTGAACTTGCTTCGCCGCGAGTTGGAGGAGTATCAGGCGAATTCGGCCGCGCACGCGCACTAAGCGTGCCGTGCGCGACCAGCAACGCGATTCCTGACTGGCTCGCCCCCGTATTTTTCCTACCGAAGCCTCTAACCGCTACAACCGGCAATCTGCGCGGCTTGTTCGGCGGTCGCCGCCTCAGGTGCGCGATGCGCAACCTAAAGTTGGACGTGAGGGCCGCGTCTCGCGGTAGATCGCCAGAATCGCGGCTCGAAAATCGGCTTCTGGTTAAGCCCGAAGAAAAGATTCCGTCTGTACCCCGCGTGCAAGGCCGGTTCTCGACATGTTCACTTGGACGCTCGTGTGCATCATTTTGCTCCAGAGCATCGTCTTGGGCGCAACGCTCGCCTACTGTCGACTTCGCCGCACGCCCGACGACGATAAGAGCGAATCAGTCAAGTCGCGTGACGGACTCCTGGGAGATTATCAGAGTATCCTTCGCGAAACCCTGGCCCGAGTGGGCGTCGAAGGGGCGGGCATCGCCGATCTCGGGCTCACCCTGAGCGAGCGAGAAAACGACATCGCTTCGGTGCTGCGATTGGAGTTGACCCGTCGCGTCGGCGAGCTAGTCGAGGCTAACCGCCAGCTCCGCTCCGACCTGGCGGCGGCCCAGGAACGGCTCGAGTCGCAGTGCGCCGCGCTGGTCCGCCTGTCGGCCGAATCGCGCCACGACTGCCTGACACAGCTCCCAAACCGCCGGGCGTTCGACGAGCGCGTCGTCGAGCTCTTCGGACGCCACGAGCGGTATCAAGAAGATTTCGTGATGGCGATCTTCGACGTCGATCGCTTCAAGTCGTTCAACGACAGCTACGGCCACGCGGCGGGCGACGCCGTGCTGGCGGCGATCGCCAAGGTGGTTTCCGAGCGCCGCCGCAGTACGGACTTCGTGGCCCGTATCGGCGGCGAAGAGTTCGCCATTCTGCTGACGCACACCACGCTCAAGCAGTCCCAGCAGTGCGTCGACGGTTACCGCCGGGCCATCGAATCGACGGTTCTCAGGACCAACGAACGGTCGTTGCGGGTCACCGCCAGTTTCGGCGCGGCCGAGTTGCTGTCCGGCGAGAGCGCGAACAGCCTGAAAGAGCGGGCGGACCAGGCCCTTTATGCGGCCAAGGGGGCCGGCCGGAACTGTGCGCGGTATCACGACGGCACCTACATCGTTCCCTCCGTCACCGAGCACCTTGTGGCGACCTGAAGATGGCGGCCCCTCCCGCCGCCGACTATCATAGAGGCGATCGCTGTCGATAAAGCGGTTCGCTCTCCTTCCGGGGCCACAGATGGCGCTACGTTGGTCAATCTTGCTGGTCATCGTGTCGTGCGGCGGCTGCCAGAAAAAAAATGCGGCGACCGCCAAACCGCCTGAACCGGCCCACGTCTCGCAGACCGTCAAAGAAAGCGATCTCAACACGATCGATTTGACCCCTGAGGCCGAACAGCGGCTGGGCATCGAAACGGCCGCGGTCGAGCGGCGGGCGATTCGCCGGCGACGGATGTACGGGGGCGAGGTCGTGCTGCCAACCGGCGCCTCGATCACGGTTTCGGCCCCGGCCGGAGGCACACTCCACGCCGTCTCCGAAGGGAGCGCTCTGCCCGAAGCGGGTGCCCACGTCAGCCGCAATCAGCCGCTTTTCTTGCTGCGACCGTTGTTGTCGGCGGAGCGCGACGTGCTCACACCCGCCGAGCGGATCGCGGTCGCTCAGGCGCGCCTGCAGCTTTCCCAGGCCCAGATCGACGCCGACGGGCAGCTTGAGCAGGCGCAGACGCAGGTCGAGGCGGCACAAATCAATCTCGATCGGGCGGACCGCCTTTTCCGGGAGAAGGCGGGGACCGCCGCGGCGGTCGACACGGCCAAGGCGCAGCTCGAATTGGCCCAGAAGGCCCTGGCGGCGGCACAGCAGCGGACCGAACTGCTGGAAAAGATCCGCCTTGACTCGGAGGCGGGCGAGGCGGTGCCCATTCCGATCGTCTCGCCCCGCGACGGCTACGTGCGACTGCAGCACGCCACGATTGGAGAGATCGTTCCGGTCGGCGCGCCGTTGTTTGAGGTGATGGACTACGATCCGATCTGGGTCAAGGTTCCCATCTACGCCGGCGAACTGCCTTCGATCGCCGAAAACGATCCAGCGGCTATTTCAGGGCTGGGCGATTCCGGCATGGCCAAGCCCCTCACCGCCGAGCCCGTGCAGGCGCCCCCCAGCGCCGATCCGCAGGCCGCCACGGTCGACCTTTACTACCAGCTCGCCAATTCGGACGGCCGGCTGCGGCCGGGGCAGCGGCTCAACGTCAGTCTGGTGCTTCGAGACAAAGAACAGAGCGTGGTTTTGCCGTGGTCGGCCGTGGTGCACGACATCTACGGCGGGACATGGGTCTACGTGAGAACGGCTCCGCACCGATTCGTTCGCCGGCGGGTGCAAATCGCGTTCGTCGCCGACACTCTGGCGGTGATCGCGAGCGGTCCGGCCGAAGGAGAGCAGGTCGCCTCGGTGGGCGTGGCCGAGCTATTCGGGACGGAGTTCGGCGCCGGCCACTGACCGGGCGGGTCGGCGTTCGCGGAAGCGAAAGGCGACAAACGGCTGCGCCAGACGCTACATCAGCCCGTAGCTGCTGAGCGTCTTGCCGAGCTTTTGCTCTTCCGCGGCCGAGAGCGGCGTCATCGGCAAACGCAGCTCGCCCGTGTCGCGGCCGAGCATCTTCATGGCCGCCTTGACCGGAATCGGGTTCGTCGCCAGACCGAGCATGTCGCGGCAGAGGGGGAAGAGCTTGCGGTGCCAGCGCTGGGCGTCAGGCAGATTGCCGGCCTCGAACGCCTTCAAGAGGGCCAGCATATCCTTGGGAACGATGTTGCCTACGACGGAAATAACGCCGCGCCCGCCGATCGACAACAGCGGCAGGGTCAGGCTGTCGTCGCCGCTGAGAACGGTGAGGTTCGTCAGCGACAGGATCTGCGACGCCTGGTCCATCGAGCCGGTTGCTTCCTTGACCAGCGCGATCGACGGCAGTTCGGCCATGCGGGCGATCGTTTCCGGCTCGATGTTCTTGGCCGTGCGGCCGGGGATGTTGTAGACGCAGATGGGGATACCGACGGCCTCAGCCAGCGCCTTGAAGTGCTGGTAGAAGCCTTCCTGAGTCGGCTTGTTGTAATAGGGAGCCACAACCAGCGCGGCGTCGGCGCCTGCTTTTTCGGCCCAGCGAGTGAGCCGCAGCGCCTCGCGCGTGCTGTTAGAGCCGGTGCCGGGCATGACCTTGATCCGGCCGGCAGAGAAATCGACCACGGCGCCGATCACGCGTTCATGCTCGTCGTGCGAGAGGGTGGGCGATTCGCCAGTCGTTCCTACCGGGCAGAGACACTGTGTACCGGCGGCGATTTGGAATTCAACCTGCGCGCGCAGCGCGTCGTAATCGACTTCGCCGTTGCGAAAAGGGGTGGTCAACGCGACCGACAGTCCGGCAAATGCCTCGCCTTTAGTGGCCATTGAGACGGGTGCTCGAGCGGGAAAGAAACCAATAGGGCATGATAGCGGTGGTGGGTGGGGTTCGCAATTGGCGAGAGTGGGCGTGTCTGGCCAGGGATTCTGGCAATGCTAATTTCTTTCGGGATCAAGGGTTGTCCAATAAAGGTGCCAAGCGTTACTGCTTTCTAGGCAATCTAACGCCATGAGTGCTTCGGCGTTGGCGCGATCCCATCTTCGGCCGCGGCCTTTGAGACGCTGGGTGGAGGTTTTGCATTGGGCCTCGGTGGGGCCACTGCCGATCTGCCAGCCGCGCTGCCGGAATTCAGGGTAGCGGATCATGTCGCGGCGTTGGGCAATATAGCCCAGCAACCGGTCCGCTTCGCGCCTCTTTGCGCCGCGCAGTGAACGACGCCAGCCGATCAACGATTCCCAGACCGCCTCGTATCCTTGCTCGTAGAAGAGTCCCATCATCTCCTTCTTCCAAGCCTGCCCGACAGGATTGTCTTCTCCATAAACCACCAGCCGTGTCTTCTGGACGTTGTCGCGAAGGTGGTAGTAGTCCAGCCCCACCGCATCAACAAGGCCGTAAAACTCAATCTCATTGCGAATCCAGGGAGAGCCATCCACGTTGCCGATCTTTTCCTCCGCTTTTTTCAGGTCGATCTGAAGGGCCATGCGTTGCATCATGCGACCGGCGACCGAGTGGTCGCCGCTGGTGGCATTCACGTAGCGATGTTCTTGGTTTTCGTCGTAGAACGTTACCACTTTGAACTCTTTGTATTGCTGGTCAGCGCCTTCCTTGCGAGGCGGTAAGGGGCGGCATCGGCGGCCGCTCCTTTGCCGCTTCTGACGCACCTTTTCACGACGCTTCTTTTTCTCTCCGTCTGTGATCAGCGGCACCATGACGCCATCGGCTCCCAAGTAGACACGCGTGGTGCCCGATTCCGTGCGGCAATCCGAGGCTTGCCAGTCGGAGGCCAATTCACCACGACGATGAGCCTGCAGGACAGCCCGGCCCTCTTGTTCAATGAGTTGACGCAGCGTTTCCTTACTAACCTCCAAGTGCGCGGCACGCGCGAGATTGTCTGCTGTGTGCTGGAAACTGGTGGCGCCACGGTTAAGTCGGCAGGCCATCTCGCGAACGCCCTCGCTAAGGGCTCGTTCCGCCGCATCCAGCAATGCATCGGTCGGGGTTTGGCTACCTTCCTGCGAATCGTGCCACCGGATGCGCCATAAATGGACGCGTCCGTTGACCGTGAGCAGGCTGTACGGCTGCCGCCCCTTATGGCGCAACGGTTTTCCCGTGGCCGCGCTG